>NC_003911.12:4017500-4109437 GCF_000011965.2 Ruegeria pomeroyi DSS-3
GCCGGGTCAGGGTGCGCCGGCTCATGCCCAGCGCCTGCGCCGCATCCGACAGGGAACAACCGACCCAATCGGAGCGGAACAGAAAGGCGCGTACCCGCAGCGACTGGCTGTGCTCGTGATAGCTGGTAAAGATCCAGTCACGCGGGGCCCGCGCCAGAAAGGCATCCATCTCGGCGCTGCTGCGCGCCTGTGGCGGCGACAGCTGTGCCGGATCAAAGGACAGGCCCGAGGCCGAGGCGCCGAAATGCACCGGCGCAGGAAAGATAACCGAATAATCCTGGGCAAAACCGGGGCGCTCGAAGGCGAAATGCACCGCCCGCACCGGGACCTCGTGCCCGGCCAGCCAGGACAGCAGCCCATGCGCCAGTTTCAGGATCAGCATGTGACCAAAGCGCTGCACCGGGCCATCGCCCAGGGGCAGCAGCACCAGGTCGATCTGCGCGACGCCGGTGTGCAGCTCGAACTGAAAATCGTCCAGCAGCAGGTTCCAGAAGGTCGAGAACCGGTGCAGCGCAGAAGGGAGCGAGCCGCTTTCCCGGACCGTGGCCAGCAGATGCTGCAGGGCGCGATGGCGGATCGGGCGGCTCCACAATCCGGTCATCTCGTCGCCGGTCTCGACAGCGGCGATCTTATAAAGCCGAACGATCTGGTCCAGCGTCACCCGCGCGCCGGGCTGGTCGTGGATCGCCCCCAGCCCCGACCGGTCCAGAAACCCGGCCATCTCGGCCTTGGCGCAACAGCGGCGCAGCGCCGACAGCCAATCCTCGATAAACGGCTGCGACACGGTTGCCAGACTGGCGGTATCCGGTCTGCGCATGGTCCGGGCCCCTCATTGGTTTGGCGCGAATGGAAAGGAATTTGTCTCACAATGACGTTGATCGCAAGTTTCGGCTCCTCTAGCTGGCACATTGAAACAGGAATGGAGATTTGGGAATGACCTATCAGGCGCCGGTCCGTGACATCATGTTCGCCATCGAACACCTTTCGCAATGGCCCCAAGTCGAGGCGCTGCAAACCTATTCCGAGATCGAACTGGACGATGCCCGCGCCGCGCTGGAGGAATTCGGCCGTTTCTGCGGCGAGATGATCGCCCCCCTGTCCACCATCGGCGATACCGAAGGCGCCCGGCTGGAAAATGGGCGCGTCGTCCTGCCCGAGGGCTACAAGACCGCCTATGACCAGTTCGTCGATATGGGGTGGCAAAGCCTCAGTCACCCGGCCGAACATGGCGGCATGGGCCTGCCCAAGGTTGTTGGCGCCGCCGCGACCGAAATCGTCAACAGCGCCGATATGAGCTTTGGCCTCTGCCCGTTGTTGACCAACGGCGCCATCGACGCGCTGTCGATCACCGGGTCCGATGCGCAAAAGGCCTTCTATCTGGACAAGCTGATCACCGGGCGCTGGTCGGGCACCATGAACCTGACCGAGCCGCAGGCGGGCAGCGACCTCAGCCGCGTGCGCTGCACGGCGGTGCCGCAGGATGACGGCACCTATGCGATCAGCGGCACCAAGATCTTCATCACCTTCGGCGAACATGACCTGTCGGAAAACATCGTGCATCTGGTGCTGGCCCGCACCCCCGACGCACCCGAAGGGGTGCGCGGGCTGAGCCTGTTCGTGGTGCCCAAGCTGCTTGCGGGCGAGGGCGGCGAAACCTCGCAGCGCAATACGCTGGGCTGCGTCAGCCTGGAACACAAGCTGGGCGTGCGCGCCAGCCCGACCGCGGTGATGGAATATGACAATGCCACCGGCTATCTGGTGGGCGAGGAAAACAGCGGCCTGCGCTACATGTTCATCATGATGACCTCGGCCCGCTATGCGGTGGGTGTGCAGGGTGTGGCGATTGCCGAACGCGCCTATCAGCATGCGCTGTCCTATGCCCGTGACCGGATACAAAGCCGACCCGTAGACGGCTCGGCCCAGGACGCGGTGCCGATCATCCAGCACCCCGATGTCCGCCGGATGCTGCTCAGGATGCGCGCGCTGACCGAAGGCGGGCGGGCGCTTGCCATCGCCACGGGCGGCTGGCTCGACCTGGCCGAACATGGGCCCGAAGAGGCCCGCGCCGAGGCGCAATCAATGGCCGAATTCCTTGTGCCGCTGGTCAAGGGGTTCTGCACCGAGCGCGCGGTCGAGGTCGCCTCGCTAGGTGTCCAGATCCACGGCGGCATGGGTTTCATCGAGGAAACCGGCGTGGCCCAGTTCTATCGCGATGCCCGCATCCTGCCGATCTACGAGGGCACCACCGCCATTCAGGCCAATGACCTGTTGGGTCGCAAGGTGCTGCGCGATGGCGGTCGCACCGCCCGCCGCTTTGCCGAGATGATCGCCGCAACCGAGGGTGAGCTGTCCAAGGGTGGCGCGGCGGCGCAACGGATCGCCCAGCGCCTGGCCGAAGCGCGCGCGGCCTTTGCCGCCGGCCTCGACCATCTGCTGGCAACCGCCGGGCAGGACCCCAACCGCGCCTATGCCGGCAGCGTGCCCTTCCTGATGCTGACCGGCAATCTGGCCACAGGCTGGCAGCTTGGCCTGTCGGCGCTGGCCGCCGAGGCCGAGCTGGCCAAGGGCGGCGATGCCGAGTTCCTGCAGGCCAAGATCGCAACCGCCGACATCTTTGCCCAGCAGGTGCTGGTCGAATGTTCGGCCGAGCACAGCCGCATCACCGATACCGGCGACAGCCTGCTGACCGCATCGCTCTGAGAGCGCAGCCAACAGGGGGCCCGCATCCCGGGCCCGACCCCAATCGAAAGGAAAAGCCCGTGACCCAGGATGTAACCTCCGGCTACAGCAATCTCGACCTTGATCTGCGCGACAATGGCGTCTGCGTTGTGACTCTGAACCGCCCGGACAAGCGCAACGCGCTGGATGTCGCCACCATCGAGGAACTCGTCACCTTCTTCAGCACCGCCCATCGCAAGGGCGTGCGCGCCGTGGTGCTGACCGGCGCGGGTGATCATTTCTGCGCCGGCCTTGACCTGGTCGAACACTGGAAGGCCGACCGCAGCGCGGATGATTTCATGCATGTCTGCCTGCGCTGGCACGAGGCGTTCAACAAGATGGAATATGGCGGTGTGCCGATCATCGCCGCGCTTCGGGGCGCGGTTGTCGGCGGCGGTCTGGAACTGGCCAGCGCCGCCCACCTCCGGGTCATGGACCAGAGCACCTATTTCGCCCTGCCCGAAGGCCAGCGCGGCATCTTCACCGGGGGCGGCGCCACCATCCGCGTGTCGGACATGATCGGCAAATACCGGATGATCGACATGATCCTGACCGGTCGTGTCTATCAGGGGCAAGAGGCCGCCGATCTGGGCCTGGCGCAATACATCACCGAAGGATCCAGCTTTGACAAGGCGATGGAGCTGGCCGACAAGATCGCCAGCAACCTGCCGCTGACCAACTTCGCCATCTGTTCGGCCATCAGCCACATGCAGAACATGTCGGGTCTGGACGCCGCCTATGCCGAGGCCTTTGTCGGCGGCATCGTCAACACCCAGCCCGCCGCCCGCGAACGGCTCGAGGCCTTCGCCAACAAGACCGCAGCGCGCGTGCGCCCCAACAGCTGAAACCAGCCGCCCTTGCACACAGGCGCGCTTGCAAGGGCGGCCCAAGCCGCCTACATCTGCGCCCCATGGCAAAGAAGATCTCAGACCCCAATTACAAGGTGATCGCCGAAAACCGGCGGGCACGGTTCGATTACGCGATCGAGTCCGATCTCGAATGCGGCATCATGCTCGAAGGGTCCGAGGTCAAGGCGCTGCGCGGCGGTGGCAGCAATATCGCCGACAGTTATGCCGCCGTGGAAAATGGCGAGCTGTGGCTGGTGAACGCCTATATCCCACCCTATGAACAGGCCAAGATGTTCAAGCACGAGGAACGGCGGCGGCGCAAGCTGCTGGTCTCGCGCAAGGAACTGGCCAATCTGTGGAACGCAACCCAGCGCAAGGGCATGACGCTGGTGCCGCTGGTGCTCTATTTCAACCACAAGGGCATCGCCAAGATGAAGCTTGGCATCGCCAAGGGCAAAAAGATCCACGACAAGCGCGAGACCGAGGCCAAGCGCGACTGGAACCGCCAGAAACAGCGCCTGCTGAAAGACAACGCCTGACCCCTGCGCAGGCAAAAGCGCAGCCGCTTCTTTCTGGTCACAAATACTCCCGCCGGAGGCGTCCGACATTGCCGCCTGGCGGCTGCGCCGACAGGTCAGTCCGGCCTGACCACACGGATCAGCTTGCGCTCCAGCACCCGCAGCACCGAAGTCAGATCCTGCCCCCGTTTCAGCACCTGCCCGTCCATGCCGACCACCGCGTACATCCCTTGCCGGTTGCGCAGGCGCGGACGTTTTTCGATCCGGTAAAGCGGGTGTTCGGCGGTACGGCGAAAGACAGAAAACACCGCCATGTCGCTCAGCATCGAAATACCGTAGTCGCGCCATTCGCCAGCGGCGACCATGCGCCCGTAAAGGCCCAGGATGACAGCCATTTCGCGCCTGTCAAAGGCAACCTGCGTCGGGGCCTGACCGGCGGAGAACGGGCTGGGAGGCGACATGTTCATGCCCCCAGCTTGCCGGAAATCGCGGGCAAATCAAGCCTGTCGCGACACAGTTCCTCGCGATTGCGGTGGCCCGGCCACGTCGCGGCGATGCGCATCGGGCACCCAGTCGGCGGTCTCGCGGTTCCAGAACCGGTTCGGATTACCCTCGTCCACGCCCCGGATATGGTTGGTCCGCAACGCCGGCAGCACCAGGATCACCGGCTCTTCGTAGGGGTGGACGCGATAGATCGCGTGCAGCACCGGATCAAGCCGCCCGGCATCCCCCGACAGAAAGAACGAAAGCTCCAGACAGGGCACGCTCACCGCATCGTCGGTAGGCGTATTGGCGCCGCCGGGCAGCGAGCGGAAGTGCTGTTGCCCCGGTGCGGCAAAGGTCACCCGGTCATAATCACCCCAGATCAGCGGGTCTTCGGCGATCACCGCCGCGATCACTCGCGGGCAATCCGGCTCGGGCACCTGCACCAGCACCCGCCAGCCGGTCTGGGTCGTGAAACGTTCCGAGGTCAGTTCTGGTAGCATTGCCCACCCTCCCATCTGATACCGAGGATCTGCCGCAGCGCTACCGCGCCAGCAGGTGTCACTTCCAATCCGCGCTCGCCGCGAACGCGTCGCAGCCAATTGGCCGACAGCGCGTGCGACAGCACCTCGCGTCCGACCGGTCCGGCCACATGTGGCAACCGCTCGGTCCAGTCGAGACAGGGCCGCGCCAGCGGCGCGCGCCCGGTCAGCGTCACCCCCAGTTTGGCCCAGCGTTCGGAAGGAACGACCCGGTATTGCGCCCCATCCCGAGCCAGATCGCCCAACTCCAGCAACGCCTGGGCGATGGCCACCCCAAGCCGTCCGGCAAGATGGTCATAACAGCTGCGCGCCTCCAGCATCTTCAGCCGGGCGCCCTTGCGCTGTTGCACACGATAGAGGTGATCGCTGGGCGCCAGCGCCGAGAGGGTTTCCAACGCCTCGGCCACGTCCGGCCCGGCAATGCTGTGATACAGGCACCGCCCGCTGCGGGTGGCCCGGATCAGCCCCGCCTCCTCCAACCGGCGCAGATGCGCGGTGGCGGTCTGCGGGGTGACACCGGCGGCGCTGGCCAGTTCCTTGTTGGTATAGGCGCGGCCGTCCATCAGCTCGCACAGCATCCGCGCGCGGCTGGAATCGGCAAGGGCGGCGCCCAGGATATCGAGGCGTGGGGTCAGGGTCATGGGGGCAGCCTAACCGCAAGCCTGGCGGTACAGACAGCAAAAACACTTCGCCGATGGGCTGAGCGTTTTCTTACTCCTTAACGGCACGGTAACCCGCCTGCCCGATGCTTGGCCTGCCAATGCGAGACCGAAGAAAGGGCGGCCCAGGTGACCCGACCGACCCAGACCAATGCGATGCGCCGCGCCGGCGGGCGGTGGCGGCTGATCGCCCTGTTTCTGGTCTGTCTGCCTGTGCTCTCGGGTCTGCCGCCCCTGCGCGCCGATGAACCGGTGGTGCGGGACGAGGCGGTGCTGGCGCGTCAGGCCACCATGCGTCAGGCCAAGGCCGCGCTGGGGGTGTTGATGGACATGATCGCCCAGCGCCGCCGCTTTGACCGGGCGACCGCACGCGCGGCACAGGCGCAGCTGGTGGACGTGCTCGACACGCTGCCCGAAATGTTCGGAGATCCCTATATGGATCGTCACAGCCGGGCCCGCAGCCTGATCTGGCAGGACTGGGGCCAGTTCTCGGCCGCCGCCGATGCTGCCGCGCGCGCCGCGCGCGATGTGAGGCCGAACCGCCTGCCCACGCTGCGCCGCAGCCTGCCGGATCTGATGGCCACCTGCCTGGCCTGCCACCGCCGCTTTCGCCGTGAACGCTAACGGCCTTGCTGCGCTGAAAAAGACGGTTCACCCCCCGCCGGGCACAGGATAGAAGGCAGCCAAAGCAATTTGCCGGAGTCCGAATATGAACGCCCCCAAACCCGTCGTCCTGTGTATTCTCGATGGCTGGGGCCTGTCCGACGACAAGACGGCAAACGCACCCTATCTGGCAAAGACCCCGACATTCGACGCGATCATGACCAAGGGGCCGCACGCCCGGCTGATCACGCACGGGCCCGACGTTGGTTTGCCCAGCGGCCAGATGGGCAATTCCGAAGTGGGGCACACCAATATCGGCGCGGGCCGGGTTGTCGCCATGGACCTTGGCCAGATCGACCTGGCGATCGAGGATGGGTCGTTCTTTGACAATGCTGCGCTGCGGGACTTCATCGCCAGGACCAGGGCCGCTGGCGGCACCGCGCATCTGATGGGACTGGTCTCGGATGGCGGCGTGCATGGTCATCTCAATCATATCATCGCCGCCGCGCAGGCGATCACAAATGCCGGTGTGCCGGTGGTCATGCATGCCATCACAGACGGGCGCGACGTCGCCCCGAAATCGGCCTATGGCTTCATGGCCGAGTTGGAGGACCGCCTGCCCAAGGGCGCCCGCATCGTCACCGTCACCGGGCGCTATTTCGCGCTGGACCGCGACAATCGCTGGGAACGCGTGCAAGAGGCCTATGACGCCATGGTCAGGGGCGAGGGGCGACGGGTCAGCACTGCCCATTCGGCCATCGACTATGCCTATAACCAGTCCGAGAGCGACGAGTTCATCACTGCCTCGGTCCTGACCGGCTATGATGGCATGCGCGATGGCGACAGCCTGTTCTGCCTCAACTTCCGCGCCGACCGCGCGCGCGAGATCCTGCGCGCCATCGGCGAGCCGGGCTTTGCCGATTTCGACACCGGTGCCCGCCCCGCCCTGTCGGCGCTGCTGGGCATGGTCGAATATTCGGACGCTCACAATGCCTATATGACCACCGTCTTTCCCAAGCGTGACATCGTCAACACGCTGGGCGCCTGGGTCGCCCGGCACGGGTTGCGCCAGTTCCGCCTGGCCGAGACCGAGAAATACCCGCATGTCACCTTCTTCCTCAATGGCGGCAAGGAAGAGGCAGAGCCGGGCGAAGACCGCTTCATGCCGAAATCGCCCAAGGTGGCGACCTATGACATGCAGCCCGAGATGAGTGCGCCCGAGGTGACCGACAAATTCGTCGAGGCAATCGGCGCGGGTTATGACCTGATCGTTACCAATTACGCCAACCCCGACATGGTCGGCCATACCGGCGACCTGAAGGCCGCCATCAAGGCCTGCGAGGCGGTGGATCAGGGTCTGTCCCGGGTCATCGCCGCGCTGGAACAGGCCGGCGGCGCCATGATCGTCACCGCCGATCACGGCAATTGCGAGATGATGATCGACCCCGAAACCGGCGGCCCCCATACCGCACACACGCTGAACCCGGTGCCGGTTGCGCTGGTCGGTGGCCCGGCGGGCGTGACCCTGCGCGACGGGCGGCTCAGTGATCTGGCCCCCACCGTGCTGGCGCTGATGGGCCTGCCGAAACCGCCCGAAATGACCGGAGAGAGCCTGATCACATGATCCGCCACGCCGCGCTTTTCCTGGCTCTGACACTCTGGTCCGGCACGGCCCGGGCCGAAAGCGACCCTGCCGAGGCAGCGCAGGCGGCGGCGCGGATGCTCGAAGAGGCCTCGGTCGCGCTGAGCGAGGCGGAAAGCGCGCGTGACCGGGTACGCGCGCTGACCGGCACCGTGCAGGCCTACGAGGCAGGGCTGGCCGCCATGCGCGACGGGCTGCGCCGTGCCTCGGTCCGCGAAGGGCAGCTGGCCACCGAACTGCGCGCCCGCGAGGGTGAGGTGGCGCAGCTTCTCGGCGTGCTTCAGACCATCGAAACCGCACCGCCGCCGGTGCTGATGCTGCACCCGTCCGGCCCGCTGGGCGCGGCTCGTTCGGCCATGACACTGGCCGAGATGACACCCGCGTTGCAGGCTCGCGCCAATGCGTTGGGGCGCGATCTGAACGAGGTGCGGACCCTGCGTACCCTGCAACAGAACGCTGCCCGCACCCTGCAAGAAGGGTTGACCGGCATCCAGCAGGCACGGGCCGAGCTGAGCCAGGCCATCGCCAACCGAACCGATCTGCCGCGCCGGTTCACCGAGGACCCGGTGCGCACCGCCATCCTGGTTTCATCGACCGAGACGCTGCAAGGGTTCGCCAGCGGCCTGTCCGAGATCGCCGAGGGCGAGATCGCCGCCTCGTCGGCGGATATCTCGGACCTGAAGGGCAGTCTGCCCCTGCCGGTGCAGGGGGTGTTGCTGCGCCGCTCGGGCCAGGCGGATGCCGCCGGCATCGCGCGGTCTGGCATCATCGTGGCGACCCGGCCGCGGGCGCTGGTGGCCTCGCCTACCGCCGCGACCATCCGCTATCGGGGTCCGTTGCTCGATCTGGGCAATGTGGTGATCCTGGAACCGCAGCCCGATCTGCTGATCGTGCTGTCCGGCCTGCAAGAGGTCTATGGCGCCGCGGGCGAAGTGATTCCGGCGGGCACGCCTGTTGGCCTTATGGGCGGCGCAGCGCAGGAAATCGGCGCGATTCTGTCAACAAGCGGTGATGGCTCTGGTACAGAGCGGTCAGAAACGCTCTATATAGAGGTCAGAGAGGGCGACAGCCCGGTGGACCCGGAAACGTGGTTCCAAACCGACAAGGATGGATAGACGAGCATGAAGAAAGTCGTTTTGGCCGGGCTGGCCGGGACCCTGGCAGGGATCATCGCCACAACCCAGATCGCCGGACCGCTGGTTGCGCAAGAGGCAAAGGCAAATTCCAACGTCTACGAACAGCTCGACCTGTTCGGCGATATTTTCGAGCGCATCCGAGCGCAATATGTCGAAGAGGTCGACGCGGGCGAACTGATCGAGGCAGCCATCGACGGCATGCTCACCTCGCTGGACCCGCATTCCAGCTATCTCTCCCCCGATGACGCGGCGCAGATGCGGGTGCAGACCCGGGGCGAATTCGGCGGGCTGGGGATCGAGGTCACCCAGGAAGAGGGCTTCGTCAAGGTGGTCTCGCCCATCGACGGCACCCCAGCCGACGAGGCCGGGATCGAGGCAGGCGATTTCATTACCCATGTCGATGGCGAAAGCGTTCTGGGCCTGACCCTGGACAAGGCGGTCGACCTGATGCGCGGCCCGGTGGGCAGCGAGATCGTGATCACCGTGGTACGCGAAGGCGAGGACGAGCCGTTTGACGTGTCGATCATCCGCGACACCATCAAGCTGACCGCCGTGCGCGCCCGGACCGAAGGCACCAGCGTGGTGCTGCGCGTGACCACCTTCAACGACCAGACCTATTCCAACCTCGAAGACGGGCTGGCCAAACAGGTCGAGGCCGCCGGCGGTATCGACAAGATCAACGGCTTTGTGCTGGACCTGCGCAACAATCCCGGCGGCTTGCTGACCCAGGCAATCAAGGTCTCGGACGCGTTCCTGGACAGCGGCGAGATCGTGTCGACACGCGGCCGCAACCCCGAGGACGGCGAGCGGTTCAACGCAACGCTGGGCGACCTGGCCCAGGGCAAGCCGGTCGTGGTGCTGATCAATGGCGGCTCGGCCTCGGCCTCGGAAATCGTCGCCGGCGCCCTGCAGGATCACCGCCGCGCCATCGTGGTGGGCACCAAGAGCTTCGGCAAAGGATCGGTTCAGACGGTGATGCCGCTGCGCGGTGACGGTGCCATGCGCCTGACCACCGCGCGTTACTACACGCCCTCGGGCCGCTCGATCCAGGCGCTGGGTGTCAGCCCCGATATCGTGGTCGAACAGCCGCGCCGCCGCCCCGAAGCCGAGGAAGAGCGGGTCACGCCGCGTTCGCGCTCCGAGGCCGATCTGCGCGGACGCCTGAACAATGACAGCCTGAGCGAGGACGAGATCCGCCAGATCGAGGAAGACCGCGCCAAGGCCGAGGCCACCGCCGAACTGCGGCAAGAGGATTACCAGCTGGCCTATGCCATCGACATCCTCAAGGGCCTGTCCGCCTTCGCACCGGCCGACTGACACGACCGGACAAAGAAACTTGGCCGCATCGCCACCCGGCGGTGCGGCCATTTGCTGTCAGGCGCGCACCAAACGCGCAGCCGAGTTTCGGATTCAGCTTGTTTCCAGGCAATGCCGGCGAAAGGCGCGTTTCAGCATGTCCAGTTCGGCGCGCAGCAATTCCACCTCGGCCCGCAGATCGTCGGGAACGGATTCGCCCGCGATCAGGGTAAAATCACCCAGCTTGGTCTCGGTCTCGCCATCGACGATCAGAAAGGTCTGCACCCCGTCTGCAATGGCATAATCCGGCACCGGGATGGTCAGGGTCCAGAAGCTGCTGTCGGTGCCTTCCACCAGCTCCACATCCGGCACCGGCTGATCCAGATGGGTGACCCGGATATCGGGCCGTTTGCCGGTTGTGGGCGCGCCGGTCAGCCGCCCTTCCCATGCGCCGTTGCGCAGCCGGATCTTGGTCAGGGTCAGGTCGCTCATTCTGTCACCTCTCACAGGGCCGCGCGCCGATGGCGGCAGAATGTCAGGTCGCGCAGAATGACCTGGTTCATCTCGGGCGCTTCAAAGATCAGATCCAGCCAGATTTTCTCGATCCGTTTCTCGTTCAGTCGCGAATAGGCCAGATCGAATTCCACCATCACATCCTGTTCATGCAGCGGCAACTCGCGCACGATCTGTTCGGTATTGGGACCGTGGCGGATGTTGAGACGGGCAAAGATCTCCAGCGGCTTCTCGCTTTCGATGATGGTATCGACCCGCAGCAGATGGGCACGGGTCATCCCCTCGGCCGCGGTCTCGGGCAGGTCGATCACCAGCGACAGGAACGAGCCGTCGAACTTGAACACATCCATGCGCAACCCATAGGGCGCCAGGTCGGCCTCACGCAGGTTGCGCAGCTGGCGCAGCGTCAGCTCGGAGAACTCGCAGTCGTGAAACAGCGTCACTTCGCCGCCCAGGGTCGACCGGGTCGGAACCGAGGACAGGCCCGGCGAGGCCAGTGGCCCGCGCCACAATTCGGGCCGCCACGACCAGTCGGTTCCATGCGGCTTTGGAAAGAAGGACGAGCCGATGAGTGGCAGCGCCAACCGTCCGTCGGCCACGTTGATCAGCCGGTCCAGATGGGTGCGCAGATCGCGCGCCCGGTTGCGTTGCCCCCGCAGCTCGGACAGGGGTGTCGACAGCGCATTGCGGGCGGCCCGGCGCCAGCGCCGCATCTCTCGCAAATGAAACAATCTGTCCAGAACCCTGCCCATTCCCGTCCGCCGCTATTGGTGTCGCGCTGTTTTCTCTGTTTAACGAAAGGATGTTAACTAAATAAACCCAATAACTCGATCCCTTGGCAAAAATTCTCGCTCTGGAAACAATCACCCCCTTGCCGCGACGGTCTGCCCGGTGGGCGCAACCTTGTAATCGGAACGCTCTATACTTACCGTTCAGAGAGCGGCGAGGGTCGCGCAGCCGGCAGCGACGCCGGTCAGGATCAGCTGCGGCGAGAGGTGGGTGATGGAGCCCAGTCTGTTTTCCTTCATCTGGAAACATTCCAAACGCCAGCAGATCGTGCTGCTGGCGCTGACGGTGATCTCGTTTCCCTTTCTCTATGCGACGCTGGAGCTGCCCAAGCAGATCATCAACGACGCCATCGGCGCCCAGACAGATCGAATCGATCTGTGGGGGCTTGAGCTAAGCCAGATCGAATATCTGTTCGCGCTCTGCCTTGCCTTCCTGGCCATGGTGATCGCCAGCGGGCTGATGAAGATGAAGATCAACACCATGAAAGGGGTGTTGAGCGAACGTATGCTGCGTCGGCTGCGCTTTCAGCTGATTGCCCGGATGATGCGGTTTCCGCGCAGCTATTACTCGACCACCAGCCAGGGAGAGTTGGTGTCGATGATCACCTCCGAGGCCGAGCCGATGGGCGGGCTGATGGGGGATGCGGTGGCGCAACCGGTGTTCCAGGCCGGACAGATGCTGACCATCGTCACCTTCCTGTTCATGCAGAATGTCTGGTTCGGGCTGGCCTCGGTGGCGCTGATCCCGCTTCAGGCCTGGCTGATCCCGCGCCTGCAAAGGCAGATCAACCTGCTGAACAAGGCGCGTATCCAGCAGGTGCGCCACCTGAGCTCGGAAATCGGTGAAAGCGCCGCTGGCATCGCCGATCTGCGTACCAATGGCGGCTGGCGCTATCGGCTGGCGCAGATCACCGACCGGCTGGGGCGGCTCTACGATATCCGGTTCCGGATCTATCAGAAGAAATTCTTCATGAAGTTCCTGAACAACCTGATCTCGCAGATGACCCCGTTCCTGTTCTATTCGGTGGGCGGTTATCTGGCGATCAAGGGCCAGATCACGGTGGGGGCGCTGGTGGCGGCGCTGGCCGCCTACAAGGATCTGTCCAGCCCGTGGAAAGAGCTGCTGACCTATTACAACCAGGTGCAGGACATGTCGCTGCGCTGGCAGGTGGTCACCGAGCGCTTTGCCCCGCAAGGCATGATCCCGGCCGAGCTGTTCGAAGGCGAGCCCAAAGAGATCCCGCGCCTGACCGGAGCCATCGAGCTGCGCGACGTCACCGTGCGCGACCAGGACGGCAATACGATCCTTGAAGATATCGACCTGACGATCCCGCCCGGCGCCCGGGTGGCGATACAATCGGACCGGCCCGCCGAGCGGGCGGCCCTGGCCCAGCTTTTGACCCGCGAGATCGTGCCCAGCCGGGGCGAAGTGGTGATCTCGGGGTATCCGCTGTCCACGCTGCATCAGGCGGTGATCGCGGCCCGGATCGGCTATGCCCATTCACGCCCCTATCTGTTTGACGGGACGCTGGGCGACAACCTGCTGATGCCGCTGCGCACCCGGCCTCAATCAGACTCGCTGGCACCAACCCGGCCCGGCCGCCGTCAGATCGAGGCGGTCGAGGCCGGCAACAGCGGCGACACGCTGGATGCGGACTGGATCGACCCGGGTCTGGCCGGGCTGAGCGATGGCGACCAGATCCGCGACTGGTGGTTCCAGCTGGTCGAGGCGATGGGTCTGGACGAATTCATGTTCCGCCGCACCCTGCGCAGCCGGATCGACTCGCGCCTGCATGAAAGCCTTGCCGCCGAGATCGTCGCCCAGCGCGACACCGTCGCCCGCCGCCTGAACCAGCGGGGGTTGGCCGAGATGGTGCACCGGTTCCACCCCGACCGCTTCAACCCGGCGGTGCCGCTGGGGGGGAACCTGCTCTTTGCTGCCCCGGTGCGCGAGATCTCGCAAGAGCAGCTGGTCGGCGATGGCCGCTTCATCCAGATGCTGCGGAACGAGGGTCTGGCGGACGAGGCCATGAGCATTGCCCTGGGCGTGGTGGCGACCCTACGACAGACCTTTGGCCGCGATGGCACCCAGCACCCGCTGTTCCGGCGCATCGGGATGGAGGACGCGGTCTATCTGCGCCTGCTCGACATCGCCGACCGACAGGCCGCCGGAGGCACCGAGGCACTGTCTGACGAGGAACGCGCCCAGTTGATGACGGTGCCGTTCCTGCTGACCGCCGAACAGATCGGCCCGACCTTTCCCGAAGAATACAAGGACAAGATCCTCGCCATCCGCCGCGACCGCGCCAGCCGTCTGCGCACGCTGGTGGGCAGCGATTTCGTCGCCGTCGATCCGCAGGTCTATATTCCCCGGCTGACGGTTCTGGAAAACGCGCTGTTCGGGCGGGTGTCGATCGTGGCCGGCGCCCAGGCCGAAGCGATCGAGGATACCGTCGCCGAGGTGCTGGCCGAGGCCGGGCTGCGCCGCCGCATTGCCGCGATCATCTACGACCTGCCCGCAGGTCTCGGCGGCGCCAACCTGCCCACCGTGTTCCAGGAGCGCGCCGCCTTCTCCCGCGCCAGCATCAAGCGCCCCGATATCCTGATCCTCGACAATGCGCTGGCCAGCCACGATTCCGAAAGCCGCCTGCGCACACGGCAGCGTCTGCGCGAATTGCTGCCGCGCGCGATCATGATCTTCATGGAGGACCGGTTCGCCAATCCCGAGGCCTATGACCTGTTCATCGAGATCAAGCAGGGCCGCATCGACGGGGTGACCCGGGCCCAGCCCGATCTTGCCGCCGGCGCGGCGGCGGATCTGGATCGCAAGCTGAAGATCATCGCCTCGACGCCGCTGTTTACGCGGCTCGACGCGCGCAACCAGCGCCTGCTGGCCTTTTCGGCGCAATGGTATCGGGCATCGGCGGGTCAGGTCATCTTCTCCAGCGGGCAGACCGCCGATGCGGCCTATCTGTGCCTGTCGGGACGGGCGGCGCTGCGCTGGCCCGAAGATGCGCCGGGCGAACGGCCCATCACCCTGGTCGAACCGGGGCGGCTGATCGGCGATCTGTCGATCATCACCCGCCAGCCACGGCCGATGGACCTGGTCGCCGAGACCGATAGCCGGTTCCTGCGTATCGGCGCTGAAGAGTTTCGCGCCGTCATCGAACATGATGCCGGTGTCTCGCTGCATCTGCTGCAAACGGTAGCCGGGCATCTGGTCGAAGCTGGCGACATCCTGCGCGCGGCGCGGATCAACATCACCGATTTCACCGATCAATCGCTGCGTCCGGTGCCGCGGCCCGAAAACACAAAGGCCCGTGATGCCTGACCGCCCGGCCTATACCCCACATGAACAGCTGGTCGCGCCCGGCCGCGCCCGGCCCGAGCTGTGGCGGCTGATCGCCGGGCTGATCGCCATCGGGGTCATCGTGATGGCCGCGAACATGGTGCTTTACGGGGCGGTCAACACACTCGCCAGCCCGGAATGGGCGGCCGGTTTCACCAGTGGCACCACGCCCGACGGGCTGCTGGTGCTACTGGGCAGTTTCGGCTTTGTCATTGTGGGTGTCGGGGTCGCCGCGTGCCTGTTCCAGCACCGCGCACCGCTTGGCATCCTTGGCCCGCCCCGGCTGGCGCTGCGGCAATTCTGGCAAGTGTTCCGCCTGCTGCTGGTGCTGGGCGTGCTGCTGTTGATCCTGCCGCCCTATGACATGGGCGCGCCGCTGAAAGAGAACCTGCCGCCGGGGCGCTGGCTGCTGTTGCTGCCGCTGTCGATCCTGGCGCTGCTGATCCAGACCGGTGCCGAAGAGATCCTGTTTCGCGGCTATGTCCAGCAGGCGCTTGCGGCGCGCTTTCGCTCGGCGCTGATCTGGATGGTGCTGCCCTCGGTCCTGTTTGCCCTGGGCCATTACCTGCCGCAAGAGGCCGGAGGTAACGCGCTGCCCATCGCGCTCTGGTCCGGGGTGTTCGGCATCCTGATGGCCGATATAACCGCGCGCGCCGGCACGCTGGGCCCGGCCATTGCGCTGCATCTGTTCAACAACATGATCGCGCTGCTGATCGTTTCGCTGCCCGACAGCCTGTCGGGCCTGTCTCTGTATCTGCTGCCCTATTCGATGGCCGATACCGAACATCTGCGCGCCTGGCTGGCGGTCGACTTTGCCACCATGTTCGTGACCTGGCTGCTGGCCCGGCTTGCTTTGCGACGTTGATTGCATTTCCGCGCACATCACCTTATTTGACGCGGGTGCAGCATCACCGGGAGTCCACATGAACTGGATCACGAATTACGTCCGGCCACGGATCAACTCGATCTTTTCGCGGCGCGAAGTGCCCGAGAACCTCTGGCAGAAATGCGACGAGTGCGGGACGATGCTGTTCCATCGGGAACTGGCGGATAACCTGAATGTCTGCACCCAATGCGGCCATCACATGCAGATCACGCCGCGCGCCCGGTTCCAGGCCCTGTTTGACGGCGGCATCTTTACCGAGGTCGAGGTGCCCGAGCCGGTCGCCGACCCGCTGCATTTCCGGGATCAGAAGAAATATCCCGAACGGATGAAGGCGGCCCAAAAGGGCACCGGCGAGAAAGAGGCGATGCTGGTTGCAAGCGGCGAGATCGGGCGCACGCCGATCGTGGCCGCGGCGCAGGATTTCTCGTTCATGGGCGGGTCCATGGGCATGTATGTTGGCAACGCGATCATCGCGGCGGCGCAAAAGGCGGTTGATCTGAAACGCCCGCTGATCCTGTTCTCGGCCGCTGGCGGCGCGCGCATGCAGGAAGGCATCCTGAGCCTGATGCAGATGCCGCGCACAACCGTGGCGGTGCAGATGCTGAAAGAGGCGGGCCTGCCCTATATCGTGGTGCTGACCCATCCGACCACCGGCGGGGTGACCGCGTCTTATGCGATGCTGGGCGATGTGCATATCGCCGAACCCAATGCGCTGATCTGTTTTGCCGGACCGCGCGTGATCGAACAGACCATCCGCGAAACACTGCCCGAAGGGTTCCAGCGCGCCGAATACCTGCTGGATCACGGCATGCTGGACCGGGTGATCAAACGCACCGACCTGCGCGAAGAACTTATCACCCTCACCCGTATGCTGCTGAACCTGCCGCCCGCGGTTCGCGGCGACCTGCCCCCGCCCGAGGCTGCGACGCCCGAGACGGCAAAGGAACAGACCGCCCCCTCCGAGGCACCAGCCAAATCATGACCAACCCCGGTTCCGACGTCATCCTCCAGCGGATGCTGGCGCTGCACCCCAAGATCATCGACCTGACGCTGGACCGGGTCTGGCGCCTGCTGGCTGCGCTCGACAATCCGCAGGACCGCCTGCCGCCGGTCATCCATATCGCCGGCACCAATGGCAAGGGCTCGACCCAGGCGATGATCCGCGCCGGTATCGAGGGCGCGGGGCTGAGCGCGCATGCCTATACCTCGCCGCATCTGGCACGGTTTCACGAACGCATCCGGGTGGCCGGAGAGCTGATTTCGGAACCCGACCTGGTGGCGGTTCTGGACGAATGTTATGCCGCCAATGGCGGCGAGACGATCACCTATTTCGAGATCACCACCTGTGCCGCGTTGCTGGCCTTTGCCCGCACGCCCGCCGATTACACCCTGCTCGAGGTCGGCCTTGGCGGCCGTCTCGACGCGACCAATGTGATCGCGCGCCCGGCACTGTCGATCATCACCCCGATCTCGATGGATCACGAACAGTTCCTTGGTGACACGCTTGCCAAGATCGCCGGCGAAAAGGCCGGGATCATCAAGCGCGACGTGCCGGTGGTGAGCGGCCCCCAGCCCGATGAGGTGCTGGAGGTGATCGAGGCCACCGCCGCGCGGCTTGGCGCGCCCCTGCTTGCCCATGGCCAGCACTGGCATGTGCGCCAGGAGCGCGACCGCCTGATCTTCGAGGACGAGACGGGCCTGTGCGACCTGCCCCTGCCCAACCTGCTGGGTGCTCATCAGATCGAGAATGCCGGTGCGGCGCTGGCCGCGCTGCGCCATCTGAACCTGGGTGAGGCCGCCTGCGAGGCCGCCGTCACCCGCGCCCATTGGCCCGCCCGGATGCAGCGGCTGAAGACCGGCCCGCTGGTGCAATCCGCACCCATAGCCGAGCTCTGGCTTGACGGCGGTCACAACCCCGCCGCCGGTGTGGCGCTGGCCACTTTGCTGGCCAGCCGCCCTGGACGCCCGACCCACCTGATCTGCGGCATGCTCAATACCAAGGACGTGACCGGCTATCTGCGCCCGCTCAGCGCCCAGGCGGGCAGTCTCACGGCAGTGTCGATCCCGGGCGAGGCAAACACGCTGAGCGCCGAGCAGACCGCCGTCGCCGCCCAGTCGGTCGGGTTGACCGCCAGCACCGCGCCGGACGTGGCCACCGCGCTTGCCCGCATCGTCGCTGCGGAACCCGACGCGCGTGTCCTGATCTGTGGCTCTCTCTATCTGGCCGGAAACATCCTGCGCGAAAACGGCTGAGTCTTCATTCCGCCGCAAATACTCCGGGAGAGGCGACAAAATTCTGCGAATTTTGTACCGGGGGGCTGCGCCCCCCTACTTGCCCCACTCCTTGTCCTGCATTTCACGCAGGCGCGAGGCGGTGCGCTCGAACTCAAACGTCCCCTCGCCCTCGACATAGAGCATTTCCGGCTCGGCCGCCGCCGAGCAGATCAGCCGCACCCGCGCCTCATACAGCGCGTCAATCAGGGTCACAAACCGCTTGGCCTCGTTGAAATTGTTGCGGCTCAGACGCGGAATGTCCTCGAGCACCAGAACCTTGACCGCCTCAGCGATGGCCAGGTAATCGCCCGGCCCCAGCATCCGCCCGCAGAGATCATAGAAACTGGCCCGCCCGATGCCGTTGCGAAACGCGGGCAGCTCCACGTCGCGGCCCTTGACCTTCAGGATCAGCGGCCCGCCCGCCCCGCCGGTCAGGTCGCGCCAGATCGCCTCGATCTCGCCGCGTGCCGCAGGGCCGATGGGCGTGAAATAGACCCGGGCCCCCTCCAGCCGGTTCTGCCGGTAATCGGTGGGCGA
This sequence comes from Ruegeria pomeroyi DSS-3, assembly GCF_000011965.2. NCBI lineage: Bacteria > Pseudomonadati > Pseudomonadota > Alphaproteobacteria > Rhodobacterales > Roseobacteraceae > Ruegeria > Ruegeria pomeroyi. The sequence continues at coordinate 4,036,293 of NC_003911.12, forward strand.
GATCATCTCCCACACCCGCATCCGCTCCTTGATCAGCTCGATGAAAGGCAGGAACAGCTGCCGGTTCAACCCGTCCTTGTAAAGGTCATCGGGCACCCGGTTCGAGGTGTTGACAACCACCACCCCCGCCGCGAACAGCGCCTCGAACAGGCGCCCCACGATCATCGCATCGGTGATGTCGGTGATCTGCATCTCGTCAAAGGCCAGCACCTTGACCGAGCGGATCACCGCCTCTGCCACGGGCGCCAGGGCGTCGGCCACGCCCTTGGCGCGCGCCGCGTGCATGCCCGCGTGGATCTCCTGCATGAAGGCATGGAAATGCACCCGGCGAACTGGCACTGTCTCGCCCAGCACCTCGACAAACAGGTCCATCAGCATCGACTTGCCACGCCCGACCCCGCCCCACAGGTAGAGACCCCTCGGCGGCGGAGGCGCCTTGCGGAACAGCCCGCGCTTCACCGGGGTGCTCAGCGCCTCGTGGATCCGGTCGAATTCGGCCAGTGCCGCCTCTTGCGCGACATCGGCCTGCAAGGTGCCTTCGGCGACACGGGTGGCATAAAGGGCGGAAACAGCAGTCATTTCGCAGCCATACCCAACCAGCCCCGCCTTGAAAAGCGGCCCTGTCGGGCACGGATCATCAATTTCCGTGAATGATGCGCGAAAAACTCCTGAATTGACGCCGCCTCGTTTCACTTTAGGGTCCGCCAGGCACCATACCGGAGACCGCCAATGGACCGTTCGGCCCGCCTGATCAATCCGATCCTGATCGTCAGCTGTATCATCATCACCGTCAGCTTTGCTGTCCGGGCCTCGTTCGGCGTGTTCCAGATCCCTATCGCAGAAGAGTTTGGCTGGCTGCGTACCGATTTCTCGCTGGCCATCGCCATTCAGAACCTCGCCTGGGGGGTTGGTCAGCCCATCTTTGGCGCGATCTCGGAAAAGATCGGCGACCGCAAGGCGATCTTCCTCGGCGCACTCCTATACGCCGGCGGCATGGTGCTCAGCGCCTGGTCGACCACGCCGCTGGAACATCAGATCTATGCCTGGGCGGTGGGTTTCGGCATCGCCGGTACCGGCTTTGGCGTGATCCTTGCGGTGGTTGCGCGCGCCTCCAGCGACGAGAACCGCTCGATGAGCCTGGCGCTGATTACCGCCGCCGGCAGCGTTGGGCAGGTGATCGGCGCGCCCACGGCGGAATGGTTGCTGACCTTCCTGCCCTGGCAACAGGTGTTCATCGTCTTTGCGGTGGCGGTCCTGGCGCTGGTGCTGACCCTGCCGATGCTGCGCGCGCCCGCCCCCTCCAGCAAGGCCGAGCTGGAAGAGAGCATGGGCCAGATCCTGACCCGCGCCTTTCGCGACCCGTCCTATACAATGATCTTTCTGGGCTTTTTCAGCTGCGGCTATCAGCTGGCCTTCATCACCGCGCATTTCCCCGCCTTCGTGACCGAGATGTGCGGCCCGATCCTGCCCGGTGGCGTGCTGCATTCGATGGGGATTACCACCACCTCGGCGCTGGGTGCGGTGGCGATCTCGCTGGTGGGGCTGGCCAATATCGCGGGTACGCTGACAGCAGGTTGGGCGGGCAAGCATTTCTCCAAGAAATACCTGCTGGCGGGCATCTATACCGCCCGCACCGTGATTGCGGCGGCGTTCATCCTGCTGCCGATCACGCCGCTGTCGGTGATCCTGTTTTCGGTGGCGATGGGCTCGCTGTGGCTCGCCACCGTGCCGCTGACCTCGGGCCTTGTCGCGCATCTTTACGGGCTGCGCTACATGGGCACGCTCTATGGCATCATCTTCTTCAGCCACCAGCTGGGCGGGTTCCTCGGCGTCTGGCTGGGCGGGCGGATGTACGACCTCTACGGCGATTACACCATGGTCTGGTGGATCGGGGTGGGCGTCGGCGCCTTCAGCGCCATCGTCCACCTGCCGATCCGCGAGAACAGGGCGCCGCTGCCCGCATGAACAGCGGGTGGCAGGGTCAACCCTGCCACTTGTCCAGGATATAGCGGCTGGTCATCAAGTCCAGATGCGCACCGCCGCCATTCTTGAACAGGGTGATATCGTCGCGGGACGCTTTGAAAGCATCAAGATCGTAGTAATCGGCCACCACATCGGCGCGGGTGATCACCCCATCGGCCAGCGGCATCATCAGCTCGCCAATATGGTCCAACGTAGTGTCGACACTGTCGACAAAGATGCGCGCGCGGCGCATCGCCTCGTCATCGGCCTCGCGCATGTCGGGGCGATAGGCGCCGATCAGGTTGAGGTGCTGGCCGGGACGCAGCCATTCGCCGCGAATGACCGGCTCGCTCGACATGGTGGCGGTGACGATGATGTCGGCCCGGTTTACCGCCTCGGCCAGGTCATCAACCACCTCGAGGCCTGCATAACGTGCCGCGACCTCCTCGGCCTTGGACCGGGTCCGGTTCCACATCTTCAGGCGCGCCTTGGGAAACCCTGCGCCAAACGCCTCGCACAGCGACAGGCCCACGGTGCCAGCGCCCACGACCAGCACCTCGCGCGCGTCGGGGTCGGCCAGCCGCAGCGCCGCCAGCAGGCTGTCACCGGCCGTCTTCCACTTGGTCACCAGGTGGAAATCGACCAGCGCCGACAGCGCGCCGTCGTGGTCGCTGTAAAGGTTCACCGCCCCGTTGATCATCGGATCGCCCCGCTCGGGGTTGCGGGGAAAGATATTGGCGGTCTTGACCGCAATGCCCAGCCCGTCGATCCAGGCCGACCGGGTCAGCATCGTGTCGGGGTCGCGATACAGGAACGTATCGCCGATCTGCGCCTTGGGCAGCGTGTGACCATCGGCCAGCGCCCGTGTCAGCTCCAGCCAGTCCAGTTTGGCCTCTCCCTCGGCAAAGGGGATATGGGGAATGCTCATGCGGCCTCTCCTTCGGTCAACAGCCCCTCGGCCACCAGGCGTGCGGCCCAGCCCTGAGGCCCGGTGAAATGATGCACTTGCCAGCCGCGCGTCTGCGCGGCCTCGATATTCTCGACCCGGTCATCGGCAAATAGCAAGGCCGCGGGCGCCAGCCCGCAATCGGCCTCGACGGCGGCATAGATCGGTGCGTGCGGCTTGACCATCTGCATGCGGCCCGAGACATAGGCCCGGTCGAACTCGGTCAGGAACGGGTAGACCGTGCAGGCATAATCGAAGTTCTGTACTCCGAAATTGGTCAGCGCAAAGACCGGCACGCCCTTGTTTCTGAGCGCCCTAAGCAGGCGCACCGAATGCGGGATTTCGGGCGTGGCCAGCTCGATCCAGCTGTCATGCCAGGCCCGGATCTCGTCACGCCAGTCGGGATATTTCTCGGCCCAGTCATAGATCGTGTCGGTGAAATGATGGCCCTGATCGACAAGGTCGTTCATCCCGTGCAAATCGACCTCGGCAAACATCTGCCGCCGCCGCTCCTCGCCCAGAACACGGTCGTAATAGCGCTCGGGCTGCCACTCGATCAGCACATTGCCGATGTCGAAAATCACCGCCTCGATTGTCATCTGAAATCTCTCTTGCCCTGAATGAATGCGGGCCTGCGGCCCTGCCCCGGACTGAACCAAGAGCGGGGCGGATGATCAACCCGAAACATCCGCGTCGAGCCGCCAAACGAAAAACCCCGGCTGCACGGGGCAGCCGGGGTTCGATCTGTTGCAAGAGCGGGGTCGCTCAGAGGCCGGTCGACACGTCGATCGTGTTACCCTCTTCGAGGGTCACATAGGCCTTTTTCACGTCTTTCCGCTTGCCCAGCTGGCCGCGGAACCGCTTGACCTTGCCTTTGGTGATGGTGGTGTTGACCGCCTTCACCTTGACACCGAACAGCGATTCGACCGCTTCCTTGATCTGCGGCTTGTTGCTGTCGATCGACACTTCGAACACCACGGCGCCGTTTTCGGATGCCATGGTCGATTTCTCGGTGATGATCGGCTTGCGGATCACGTCGTAATGTTGTGCTTTCGCGCTCATTTCAGACGAGCCTCCAGTGCTTCGACAGCCGCTTTGGTGAGCACCAGGGTGTCACGCTTGAGGATGTCATAGACGTTTGCGCCCATCGACGGCAGGATATCCAGACCTTCGATGTTGCGCGCGGCGCGGGCGAACCCTTCGTTGACCGCGGCGCCGTCGATGACCAGCGCGCGCTTCCAGCCCAGGTTTGCAACCTGCTTGGCCAGAGCTGCGGTCTTGCCTTCGGCCTCGGCGTTCTCGATCACGACCAGTTCACCCGCCTTGGCCTTGGCCGACAGCGCGTGGCGCAGGCCCAGCTTGCGGAACTTCTTGGTCAGGTCGTGGCCGTGCGAACGCGGGGTCGGACCCTTGTAGACACCACCGTGACGGAAGGTCGGCGATTTGCGCGAGCCATGGCGAGCGCCGCCGGTGCCTTTCTGGCGGTAGATCTTCTTGGTCGAGTAGCTGACCTCGGACTTGGTCAGCACCTTGTGGGTACCGGCCTGCGCGTTGTTGCGCTGCCAGCGGACCACACGGTGCAGGATGTCCGCGCGCGGTTCGAGACCGAACAGCGCTTCGTCCAGGTCGATGTTGCCGGCCTTGGTGCCGTCGAGTTTGATCACATCGAGTTTCATGCTTCACCCCCTTCGGCGGGCGCTTCGGCAACAGGTGCTTCGGTTGCGGCCGATTTCACAGCAGCCGGGAAGGGCAGGCCTTCCGGTGCTTTCTTCTTGACGGCATCCTTGACGGTGACCCAGCCGGACTTCGGACCGGGCACGGCGCCCTTGATGAAGACCAGACCACGCTCGGCGTCGGTTTTCACGACTTCGAGGTTCTGGGTGGTGACACGGGCAGCACCCATGTGACCGGCCATCTTCTTACCCTTGAACACGCGGCCCGGGTCCTGACACTGACCGGTGGAGCCGTGCGAACGGTGGCTGATCGACACGCCGTGCGAGGCGCGCAGACCACCGAAGTTGTGGCGCTTCATGGCACCGGCGAAACCCTTACCGATCGAGGTCCCCGACACGTCGACCTTCTGGCCGGTCAGGAAATGCTCGGCCGAGATCTCGGCGCCAACTTCGATCAGCGCGTCTTCGGACACGCGGAACTCGGCCAGCTTGCGCTTGGGCTCGACCTTCTGTGCGGCGAAGTGGCCGCGCATGGCCTTGGACACGCGCTTGATCTTGGGGGTGCCTGCACCCAGCTGAACGGCGGTATAGCCATCCTTCTCGGTGGTGCGCTGGGCGACGACCTGCAGGTTGTCCAGCTGAAGAACGGTCACAGGGATCTGCTTGCCGTCTTCCATGAACAGCCGGGTCATGCCGACTTTCTTTGCGATAATACCGGAACGCATTCTCTACCCTCCGATCTTACGACTGCAGCTTGATCTCGACGTCCACGCCGGCGGCGAGGTCGAGCTTCATCAGCGCGTCCACCGTCTGCGGGGTCGGATCAACGATATCCAGGAGCCGCTTGTGAGTGCGGATCTCGAACTGGTCACGGCTTTTCTTGTCGACGTGAGGGCCACGGAGAACCGTGAACTTCTCGATCTTGTTCGGCAGCGGGATCGGGCCGCGCACTTGCGCGCCGGTCCGCTTGGCAGTGTTGACGATCTCTTGCGTGCTGGCGTCCAGAACGCGATAGTCAAATGCCTTCAGCCGGATACGGATATTTTGGCTTTGCATTGTCATGCCTTTTTGTCAGGCGTTGGGGTTGAGAGGAGGATCCGCGCGCATCGCAAACCCTCGTCGAACCCAAACGGCGGGAATCACCCCGCCGCCAAATTCTCATCGAGAACCCGCGCGCTATACTAGGGGTCGGGATGGCTGACAAGGGGTTTTGGCCCCCGGCGGCGGGATGCGGGCGCTTTTCCCCCAAATACCACCCGCCAAGGGGATTGCGGGCCAAATATCAGCCCTGGGCATCCCTTTGCGCCGCGCGGATCTCGCGCTCCAGCGCGTCCAGAAAGCGGGCGCGATCGGCCTTGGAAAAGGGTTTGCCGCCACCACCCGCGCCCAGCGGGTTGGCGGCGCGCAGGTCGGCCATCAGGTCGCGCATCGCCAGTTGCTGGCCGATATTGGCGGGGGTGAAGGCCTCGCCATTGTGGCGCAGCACCCGGGCGCCCGCCTCGACACATTTGGCAGCCAGCGGAATGTCGGCGGTGATCACCACATCGCCGCGCCCGGCGCGCTCGGCGATCCACTGGTCGGCCACATCCGGCCCGTCGGGCACGATCACGGTTTCGACCAGCGGATTTTGCGACGGGCGCAGCCCCCCGTTCGACACAACGGCCATGCGCAGCCGGTGCCGGGTGGCCACCCGCTCGGCCTCGGCCCGGACCGGGCAGGCATCGGCATCGACGTAGAGGGTTGTCATGGGGGCGATGTATAGGGGGTTTGGTGGGGGAGAGGTAGGGGGATGGCCGCAAAGAGCCCAGAGTTGCGAGCGCTACGACGGCAAGCCCATCAAATAGACTGGCAAAACGAGTGACAGAATATGGGCTAGTGTTGCCAGAGGGTGTTCAAACGCAACACGAAGCGACGATTTCTCCATGCGGAACATCTTTATTGTATCGTCCCGATATCGTTGAGAAACCGCTAAAAGAAATCCATAGGTTGCGAGCATCGACATGACGACAATAGCGAAGCTTTGATCTGATGACATATTGAAACCCAAGAATCTCTAAACCAGAATTCTGCGCAGAATACGCTTTCGATTCAACGGCAACTTCGTCCGCACAGCCGCCACCCTCACCGCTACTTCTTGGGCTTCTTCACCTTGAACTCCTCGGGGATGGGCATCCGGTTGAACGCGTCCAGACCGGCGGTGCGATAGGCCTCGGCCAGGGTGGGATAGTTGAACGTGTTCTGCACGAAATAGTCCACCGTGCCTTTCAGGTTCATCACCGCCTGGCCGATATGGATCAGCTCGGTCGCGCCCTCGCCCACGATCTGCACCCCCAGCACGCGGCGGGTCTTGAGGCTCAGCAGCATCTTCAGCATACCATGTTCCAGCCCCATGATATGCCCGCGCGAGGTTTCGCGGAATCGCGCCACGCCCACCTCGTAGGGGATGCCGCGTTCCTGCAACTCTTCCTCTGACATGCCGCAGGTGGACATCTCGGGCACCGAATAGATGCCATAGGGGAACCAGGGGCTTTCCGGCAGGGTCGGCGTTTCCAGCGCATGACAGGCCGCGACCCGCCCCTGCTGCATCGAGGTCGAGGCAAGCGAAGGATGCCCGATCACATCGCCGGTGGCATAGATATGGGGCACCGATGTCTGATAGGTCTTGCGATCCACGGTGATCCGGTTGCGGTGATCGGTTTCCAGCCCCACCGCGTCGAGGTTCAGGGCCGAGGTCGCGCCCATCCGACCAGCGGCGAACAGCAGCATCTCGGCGCGGATATGGCGGCCATTGGCCAGGCTGATCTCGATATGGCTACCGGTATCCTCGATCTTCTCCACCGCCGAACCCAGCCGCAGATCGACACCGTTTTCGCGGATCTGATGGGTGAATTCCTGGATCAGGGTGCGGTCGATGAAGTCGAGAAAGGTCTCGCGCGGTTCGATCAGCGTCACCCGCACATCCAGCGCCGAGAACATGCTGGCATATTCGACCCCGATCACCCCGGCGCCGATCACGGCCAGCGAACGCGGGATCCGCTCCATCTCCAGAAAGTCGTCGCCATCGACCACCGTCTTGCCATTGAACGGCACGTAGTCGGGGCGATAGGTCTTGGTTCCGGTGGCGATCAGGAACTTGGCGGCGGTCAGGCGCGTGGTATCGCCCGCCTCGGTCGCGACCTCGATCTCGTGCGGGCCGACAAAGCGCGCCAACCCGTTCAGCGTGTCGATATGGTTGCGGTTGAACTGATGCTCCAGCACGTCGACCTCGTAATCGAGCGTCATGTGCAGCCGCGCCTTGAGATCCTCGGCGCTGATCCGGTCCTTGACCCGGTAGGAGCGCCCGTAAAAGCTGCGCTCGCGCCAGCCCGACAGGTTCAGCACCGTTTCGCGCAGCGTCTTGGACGGGATGGTGCCGGTATGGACCGAGACACCACCCAGCCGGTCCTTGCGGTCGATCACCAGCACCCGGCGTTTCAGCTTGCCCGCCTGAATTGCGGCGGCCCGGCCCGAGGGGCCGGAACCGATGATGATCAGGTCATAGTCGAACGTGCTCATACCGCCGCTCAATCCCGATAAAGCGCTTCGGCATGGAACGACACGTGGTCTTCCATGAAACTGGAGACGAAGAAATAGGAATGATCATACCCCGGTTGCAGCCGCACCGTCGCCTGCTGGCGGCGCTCGGCGATGGCGGCGGCCAGCGCCTCGGGGCGGAGCAGGTCGATGAACTGGTCACTGGTGCCGGTGTCGATCAGGATCGGACCGTCAAAACCCGCCTGTTGCATCATCAGCGTCGCGTCATGTTTCGCCCAGGCCGCCTCGTCTGTTCCCAGATAGGCGTTCAGCTGCTTGCGGCCCCAATCGCTGCCCGTCGGGTTCGAAATCGGTGCGAAGGCCGAGACCGAGCGATAGCGGCCCGGCAGGTTCATCGCCAGTGTCAGCGCCCCGTGCCCGCCCATGGAATGGCCGGTGATCGCCTGACGGGTGGGGTCGATGGCGAAATGTTCCGCCACCAGCGCTGGCAGTTCCTCGGCCACGTAATCCCACATGCGGAAATGCGGGGCCCAGGGTTCCTGGGTGGCGTTCACATAGAACCCGGCGCCCTGACCCAGATCGTAATCCGCGTGATCCGCGACACCCTCGCCGCGCGGCGAGGTATCGGGAAACACCAACGCGATTCCCTGCTCGGCGGCCCATCCCTGCGCACCCGCCTTGACCATGGCGTTTTCATGGGTGCAGGTCAGGCCCGACAGGTACCACAGCACCGGCACCGGGCCGTCCTTGGCCTCGGCCGGCAGGAACAGGCCAAAGGTCATGTCACAGCCGGTGGCGGCCGAGGCATGGCGATAGACACCCTGTACACCGCCGAAACAGGCGTTTTCCGAGACGGTTTCGATCATGACACGGTCCTTTTCCACTGGTTCCCCGCCATGGCTAGCGGGACAGGGCGCAGAGGTAAAGCGTACTGGCCGACCGACCCCGTCTTTTTGCGACACCCTGCGGCGACCCAGCGGCCCGCTTGACTTGTCCCGGACCTGCGCCTTTGATCGCGACAACCGCAGGAGGTGACATGCAAAACCAATTCGACAAGGAACTTCAGGACCGTCTCGTGCGCTATGCCGCCATCGACAGCCAGAGCGACGAAAGCGTGCCCACCTCGCCCAGCACCGCCTGCCAGTTCGACATGCTGCACCTGCTGCGCGACGAGCTGGTCGAAATGGGCGCACAGGATGTGGAACTGACCGAGTATGGCGTGGTGCTGGCCACCATTCCGGGTACCGCGCCGGGGCCGACCGTTGGGTTCCTTGCTCATGTAGACACTGCACCGCAGTTCAACGCCAGCGGCGTGAAGCCACGCGTGATCGGCGGCTATAACGGCGGCGACATCACCTTTCCCGACGATCCCGCGCTGGTGCTGTCGCCCGCCGAACACCCCTATCTGGCGGAAAAGATCGGCCATGACCTGATCACCGCATCCGGCACCACGCTGCTCGGCGCCGATGACAAGGCGGGGGTGGCGATAATCATGACCATGGCGCGGCACCTGCTGAACAGCCCCGATATCGCGCGCGGCCCGATCCGCGTGGCCTTTACCCCCGACGAAGAGATCGGGCACGGCGTAAATGAACGGTTGCCCGCCGATCTGCGCGCCGATTTCGCCTATACGCTGGACGGCGGGCAGGTGGGCGAGATCGAGTATGAAAGCTTCTCGGCCGACCGCGCGGTGGTGACAGTGACAGGCGTGTCGATCCATCCTGGCTGGGCCAAGGAGAAGATGGTCAATGCCATCCACCTCGCCGCGAAGATCGTGCAGACCCTGCCGCAAGCAACGATGACCCCCGAAACCACCGACGGGCGCGACGGGTTTATCCACGCCACCGATATGGAGGGCGGCTCGTCCGAGATGGTGATCAAGTTCATCCTGCGCGATTTCGAGCGCGACGGGCTTGCCGCCAAGGGCGAGTTGCTGCGCCAAGTCTGCGCTGCCGTGCAGGCGGGCGAGCCGCGCGCGGCGATCAAGTGCGAGATCTATCCGCAATACCGCAACATGCGCTATTGGCTGGAAAAGGACATGACACCCGTCGAACTGGCCCGCGCGGCGGCCGAGGCCGAAGGGGTCGCGCCGATCTCGGTCCCGATCCGGGGCGGCACCGACGGCTCTCGCCTGACCGAAATGGGGGTGCCGACGCCCAATATCTTTACCGGCATGCAATGCATCCACGGACCTCTGGAATGGATTTCGGTGCAGGACATGGCAACCGCCACGCGCACCTGCCTGAGACTGGCGCAGATGGCAGCAAAGGGCTGAGGTTTGGGCGAGCGTAATCTGACAGAAGAACGCGACAAGTTTGCCGCCCTGCACCCGGAAGCGCGCCATGTCGTCCATGGCCGCGACTGGGGCGTGATCCGGGTGGGGCAAAGCGGCCCCGCGCTGGTGCTGATCCCGGGTACGCTGGGCCGGGCCGATATCTTCTGGCAACAGATCGCAGCGCTGTCGGGTGAGGCGCGCATCCTCGCGGTCAGCTATCCGGCCTCGGGCGGGATCAGCGATTGGGCGGCCGATCTGGCGCAGATTATCTCGGATGCCGAAATGCAGGGCGCGACCATACTCGGCTCGTCGCTGGGCGGCTATCTGGCACAGTATCTGACTGCCACCGAACCGGCGCTGTGCGGCGGGCTGGTGGCGGCCAATACGCTGGCCTCGGTTCGCGGGATCGACCAGGTGCCACCCTATGCGCTAGACCTTGCCACCACGCCAATCGACGATCTGCGCGCCGGGTTCGAGGCCGGGCTGGCGAGCTGGCAGGCACCCGACCATCCCTATAGCGATCTGGCGAGGCTCTTGCTGCAAGAGGTGCGCACACGCATTCCCGAAGGCGAATTGCGCGCGCGATTGCAGGCGCTGAAAACCGCGCCGGAACTGCCCGCGCAAAGCCTGCCACGTGATCGCATGTTCACTGTCGAAAGCGATGACGACCATCTGATTTCGCCGCCGATGCGCTCGGCCCTGCGCGCTGCGCTGACGCCCGCGCGCGCCTATCGGTTCCGCGCTACCAGCCACTTTCCCTATGTCACCCGTCCCGACGCCTATACCGCATTGCTGCGCGAGGTGCTGGGCCTGACAGGCGATCATGCGATCTGGCCCGCCGGGGAGGAGAGCCTGTCATGAAGATCATATCCGCCGAAGAAATCCGCCAGCACTTGCCGATGCGCGATGCCATCGAGGTGGTGGAAAAGACGATGATCCAAGTTTCGCAAGGGAAGGCCAATCTGCCGCTGCGCACGGTGATGGATATCAACGGCACCAACCGGCTGGGCGTGATGCCCGGCGCGCTGAGCGACCCCACACTTTATGGGATCAAGGTCCTCAGCCTGTTTCCCGGCAATCCCGCCAAGGGGCTCAGCTCGCATACCGGAACCGTGCTGCTGTTCGATGCCGAGACCGGGCAGCCCCGCGCGGCATTGGATGCCGATGCGATCACCGCGATCCGCACCGCAGCCGCAACCGCGGTGGCGACACGGGCGCTGGCCCGGTCTGACGCGCAGGTGTTGGCGCTGATCGGCACGGGCGAGCAGGCCGAAAGCCATATCGAAGCGCTGACACTGGTGCGCGAGATTGCCGAGATCAGGGTTGCCGGGCGCAACCCCGAGCGCGCCGCCGCATTTGTCCGGCGCATGGCCGATCATTATCCCGGCATCACGTTCACCGCTGCCACCGATGTCGAACAGGCGGTCAGCGGGGCCGATATCGTCTGCACGCTGACCTCCTCGCCCTCGGTGGTTCTGCATGGCGACTGGATCGGGCCGGGCACGCATGTGAACGCGGTCGGCGCCTCGATCCCCTCGATGCAGGAAATCGACGAAACGCTGCTGCTGAAATCCGAGCTGTTCGTCGATTACCGCCCCTCGGCCTTTGCCCAGGCGCGCGAGATCATCTCGGCTCTGGAAACGGGCGCGATGAGCGAGGCGCATGTCAGGGGCGAGATCGGCGAGGTTCTCTCGGGCAAGATTCCGGGGCGCTCGGGCACCGATGCGATCACACTCTACCGCTCGCTTGGCATCGCCGCGCAGGATCTGGCCTGCGCCGATCATGTCTGCCGCACCATCGGCTAGCAGACGCCCATCTGGCCGCGACATAGCCGGTATTCGCAGCATTCGCGCCACCGGGCATGGACAAATGCGCCTCTCTTCGTTACATGGCCCAATCTTTGCGCCGGGGTGAGTCCCGCGCCCTATTGGACATTCCCCTGATGACTTCCCCCCTTCTCGATGCCCTCGCCGAGCGCGGCTTCGACACGCTGACCGATGTACAACAGGCGGTCACCGACCCCGAGTTGGCCAGCGCCGACCTGCTTGTCTCGGCCCGGACCGGATCGGGCAAGACCGTGGGCTTTGGTCTTGCCATTGCTCCAACCCTGCTGGGCGAGGCCGAAACGCTGGGCCCGCCCGCCGCGCCACTGGCGCTGATCGTGGCCCCCACCCGTGAGCTGGCCTTGCAGGTCAGCCGCGAACTGACATGGCTGTTCGCCAAGGCGGGAGGGCGCATCGCCACCTGTATCGGCGGCATGGATGCCCGCACCGAGCGCCGGACGCTGGAGCGCGGCGCCCATATCGTCGTCGGCACGCCGGGGCGCCTGCGCGACCACATCACGCGCGGCGCGCTTGATCTGGCCGATATTCGCGCCGTGGTGCTGGACGAGGCCGACGAGATGCTTGACCTCGGCTTTCGCGAGGACCTGGAGTTCATGCTGGGCGAGGCACCCGAAGACCGCCGCACCCTGCTGTTCTCGGCAACCGTCTCTCCGGCCATCGCGGAACTGGCCAAGACCTATCAGCGCCAGGCCGCGCGCATTTCGACCCTGGGCGGCGAACGCCAGCATTCCGATATCTCGTATCAGGCGGTGCAGGTTTCGGGCGGTGACGGCGAACACGCGATCATCAACCTGCTCAGGTTCCATGATGCGCCCACCGCCATCGTATTCGCCAATACCCGCGCCGCCGTGGCGCGGCTGACCGCACGTCTGGCCAACCGTGGCTTTGCCGTGGTCAGCCTGTCCGGAGAGTTGAGCCAGGACGAGCGCAGCCATGCCTTGCAGGCCATGCGCGATGGGCGCGCCCGGGTCTGCGTCGCCACCGATGTGGCCGCGCGCGGCATCGACCTGCCCAATCTCGACCTGGTGATCCACGCCGATCTGCCGACCAATACCGAAGGTCTGCTGCACCGTTCGGGCCGTACCGGACGCGCCGGGCGCAAGGGGATTTCGGCGCTGATCGTCCCGGACAAGATCTCGAAAAAAGCCTCGCGCCTGCTGAAATGGGCCAAGATCGAGGCCGAATGGACCCAGGCGCCCACGCCCGAGGATATCCTGGCCAAAGACGAAGCGCGTCTGCTGGCCGATCCGCTCTGGACCGATCCGGTCGAGGACGAGGAAACCCGCATCGCCGCCGGCCTGATGGAGCAGTTCACGGCCCAGCAGATTGCGGTTGCCTGTCTGCGTCTTTATCGCGCCAAGCTGACCGCGCCCGAGGAACTGAACCAGCCGCCCGCGCGCGGCGCCCCGTCTGTGGCGGCAAGTTTCGGCCCCTCGCGCTGGATCTCGCTGTCGGTCGGGCGCGAACAGCGGGCCGAACCGCGCTGGCTGCTGCCGCTGCTGTGCCGGGCCGGCAATCTGGAGAAAAGCCAGATCGGCAAGATCACCATGCAGGCGCAGGAAACCCATGTGGAACTGGCCGAAGCGGCGGTTCAGGGGTTCCTGGACCAGATCGGCCCGTCCGGTGTCGTCGAAGGCGAGATCACCGCGCGGCTGCTGGATGGCGTGCCGGAAATGACCCGCGGCCCGCAAGGCAAGCCCCGCCCGCGCAGCGACCGGCCGGCGGCAAAGCCGTTCAAACCGGCGAAGCCACGCCATAAGGCCGATCGCGACAGCGCAGCGCCCGCAGCCGAACCGCGCCCGTTCAGAGAGCGCGAGGCCACCCCGGCCCCGGCAAAACCCAGACGCGCCAGGGAAGACGGCGCCGACAGGCCCGCGAAACCGGCGCGCGCAACGCTGCATGCCGGCAAATCCGAGAAGCCGTATAAACCGCGCAAACCGGCCTCGGGCCCCGGTGTCAAGCCGAGCAGCAAACCGGGCGGCAAACCCAGTGACAAACCCGGCGGCAAGCCCTGGGCAAAGCCTGGCGCCAAACCCGGCGTGAAACCGGGCGGCAAGAAACCGGGTGGGAAACCGACAGCTGGCGCGTCGCGCCCCGCAGCGGGGCGCCCGGGCGGTGAAGCTCCGCCAAAGCGCAAGCGGGACTGAGGCTCAGAGCCCGAGCACGTCGACCATGTCGTAATGCCCGGGCGCCTTTCCTTGCCCCCAGAGCGCGGCCTTGAGCGCGCCGCGCGCAAACACCGCGCGGTCGCTGGCCACGTGGCGCAGCACGATCCGCTCGCCCGGGGCGGCAAACAGCACGTCATGCTCACCCACGATGTCGCCACCGCGAATGGCGTGAAATCCGATATCGCCGCGCGTGCGCGCCCCGGTGATGCCATCGCGGGCGCGGTCAGCCACGTCGTCCAGACGCACGCCGCGCCCTTCGGCGGCGGCCTCGCCCAGCATCAGCGCGGTCCCCGAGGGCGCGTCGACCTTGTGGTGGTGATGTGCCTCGATCACCTCGATATCGAAATCCTCGTCCAGCGCGGCGGCCACCTTCTTGGTCAGCTGTACCAGCAGGTTGACGCCAAGGCTCATATTGCCCGCCCGCACGATCACCGCATGACGCGCCGCCGGTTCCAGCGCCGCGATCTGTTCCGCCGTCATGCCGGTGGTGCCGATCACATGCACGCAACGCGCCTGCGCCGCGAGGGCGGCAAATCCCAGCGTCGCGGCGGGCGCGGTGAAATCGATCACCGCCTGCGCCTGGGCAAATGCCTCGAGCGGATCGTCGGTCACCGCTACGCCCAGCGCCTGACCGCCCATCGCCTCGCCCACATCGCGCCCGATCCAGTCATGCCCGGGCCGTTCCAGCGCACCCACCAGACGCACCTTGTCACTGTCGGTGACGGTCCGCACCAGCATCTGGCCCATGCGTCCCGAGGCGCCGGTGATCACGATACCTGGTATATGGGTCATGGCTTGGTCCTTCATTTCCTGCGCTTGTTGCCTCCTACCGTGTTCGGCACCGCTTGGCAAAGCCTCGCTTTGCGCTTAGATCGAAGCCATGGCAAAGAACAAGTTCCACGATGGCCCCGGCCCGTCGCAGCGTCAGCTGCGTGTCGGCGAAGTGATCCGCCGCACCCTGTCCGAGGTGCTGGCGCGCGGCGACGTGCATGATCCCGACCTGAACCGGATGTCGATCACCGTGGGCGAGGTGCGCACCTCTCCCGACCTCAAGATCGCCACCGCCTATGTGCTGCCGCTGGGCGGCAGAGGGCAAGAGGATGTGGTCCAGCTGCTCTCGCGCAACAAGGGAGAGCTGCGCCGGATGATCGGCAAGAAGCTGGGGCTGAAATTCACTCCCGACCTGCGGTTCCGGCTGGACGAGACCTTCGACCGGCTCGACGATACGCGGCGGATGTTCGATCAGGACGCGGTACGCCGCGATCTGGACGAGTGATCCGGGCCGCGGCCGTCCTTTTCCTGCTGGGTGTCGCGGGGCAGGCGGCGGCGGTAGACTGCCGGGATCTAACCCACGAAGGCAATCTTTATACCGTGTGTGAGGTGGATGCGCGCACTGCGGATCTGCGGCTGTTTCTGAACGATGTCGAGGGCGCGCCCTTGGGCCAGTTCTCGACCGTCGATCAGACGTTACAGACCGAGGGCAAGCGGCTGGCCTTTGCCATGAATGCGGGCATGTATCACGATGACCGCTCGCCCGTCGGCCATTATGTCGAGGACGGGATCGAGCAGAAACGAGTGATCGCCAATGCCGGACCGGGGAATTTCGGCCTGCTGCCAAACGGGGTGTTCTGCCTGCGTTCGGGGCGGGCGGATGTGATCGAGACACTCGACTATCAGGCCGCGAAGCCGGATTGCCGCTTTGCCACCCAATCGGGGCCGATGCTGGTAATCGACGGGGCGCTGCATCCGCGGTTTCTGCCCGATTCGACCTCGCGCTATATCCGCAACGGGGTCGGCACCAGCGCCGACGGCGCGCGGGCGGTGTTTGCGATTTCGGGAAACTCGGTGACGTTTTACGAATTCGGCACCCTGTTCCGCGATGTGCTGAAGACGCCGAACGCGCTCTATTTCGACGGCAATATCTCGCGCCTCTATGCGCCTTCGCTGAACCGCGCCGATCTGGGCTTTTCCATGGGTCCGATCGTGGGTGTCGCGGTCGAGGACCGCTGATCGGCGAGGACGCCCGTCAGGGCGGACGAGCCGCTCCTCCGCCCTGACGGGCGTCCTCGCGGCACAAATTGACAGCCCGGCCACGATCAGATAGGTCGCGCGCCTCAGATCTGGACGAGGGCAGGATGGCACGCAAACGCAAGGGACGCGATATTTCGGGATGGCTGGTGGTGGACAAGCCCGCCGGCATGACCTCGACCGCCGTCGTCAACAAGGTTCGCTGGGCGCTGGGCGCCAACAAGGCCGGTCATGCCGGAACCCTCGACCCCGAGGCCACCGGCGTTCTGGCCATCGCCCTGGGCGAGGCGACCAAGACCGTTCCCTATATCACCGACGCGCTCAAGGCCTATGTCTTTACCGTGCGCCTGGGCCAGGCAACCAATACCGACGATGCCGAGGGCGAGGTGATCGCCTCCAGCGACCTGCGCCCCACCGATGAACAGATCAAGGATGCTCTGGCACCGTTCCTGGGTGACATCATGCAGGTCCCCCCCAAATTCTCGGCCGTCAAGATCGACGGCCAGCGCGCCTATAAACTGGCTCGCGACGGCGAGGATGTAGAGTTGGCCGCCCGCCCGCTCTGGGTCGAGGAGCTGCTGATGCTGGACCGGCCCGACCCGGATCACGTGCTGCTCGAAATGACCTGCGGAAAGGGCGGCTATGTCCGCTCGATCGCCCGCGATCTGGGTGCAGCGCTGGGCTGTTACGGCCATGTGCGCGAGCTGCGCCGCATCTGGTCGGGCCCTTTCGAGGCCGAGGATGGCATCACCCTCGAGCAGGTCGAGGCGCTGGCCAAGACACCCGAACTCGACAGCTATCTGCGCCCCCTCGAAGAGGGCCTCGCCGATCTGCCCGAGTTGAAATGCAGCCCCGAGGGCGCCCAGCGCCTGCGCAACGGCAATCCGGGCATGGTCTATCCCGGCGAGGCCGAATATGGCGACGAGGCCTGGGCCTCGTTCGAGGGGCGCGCTGTTGCGGTGGGCATCTACAAGTCCGGCGAGCTGCATCCCGCCCGCGTCTTTGCCCGGCCCGAGTAAGCGGTGGGGCGTGACGCCGGGTGGCGCTCGTGCTAGGGCACGGCCATGATCACCCGTTCCCATACAAAGGGCGACGCCCCCTCGACTGCCGTCTATTCCGACTGCGAACGCTACCGCTACAGCCTGACTCGGATCTGGGATCCGGCCGGGCGCAAGGCGCTGTTCGTGATGCTGAACCCCTCGACCGCGACCGAGGTGCAGAACGACCCCACGGTCGAACGCTGTGAGCGGCGGGCGCGCACGCTGGGTTTTGGCGCCTTTCAGGTGACCAATATCTTTGCCTGGCGCGACACCGATCCCCGCAAGATGCGCGCCGCGGCCGACCCGGTCGGCCCGGAAAACGATGCCGCCATCCTGGCGGGCGCCGAATGGGCCGATCAGATCGTCGCCGCCTGGGGCACCCATGGCGCCCATCTTGAACGTGGCCTGGCGGTCGAGCGCCTGCTGCGTGGCACTGGCCTGCCGCTGTTTCACCTGGGCCTGACCAAGGACGGGCACCCCAAGCACCCGCTCTATATCGGCTATGCGCAACAACCGAGCCCCTGGTCCTGACCCGGTACTGTTAACCATTCACCCGGAACGGCTTTGACGAACCCCTTGCAAAAATGGGATATTTCCCGACAGGGGTGACGTGTGTCTGGAGTAGTGGGATGTTGATGCTCGCAGGTCTGTTAGGGCTGGCCGCTGTAAGCGGCGTTGTGCTGATGACGGGGGGAGGCGAAGACGACGCCGATGAGGAGTTGCTGCCGGCAGAGGATCAGCAGTTGGAGGTTGAAACAACCGAAACGCTGGGCATGATCTCGGGCGGCGGCGCTCAGCAGCCGCTCCTTATGTCGGACGCCATCATACCTTCGGACGGGCTGGTCCTGTCCGGCGGCAGCGAGGGCGATGTTCTGACCGGGCAGGAAGGAAACGATCAGATCAACGGATATGATCTGAACGACTCCATCGCCGGGGACGACGGAAACGATACCCTGCATGGGGCCGGTGGGGACGACGACATCCGGGGCGATGACGGCTTCGATCTGCTGCATGGCGAGGATGGCGATGACAGCCTGGATGGCGGTGCAGGCAATGACAATCTGTTCGGCCATTTTGGCGAGGACGAGTTGCAGGGCGGCGCGGGTGACGACACGCTCTATGGTGGACAGGATAACGACCAGCTGGATGGCGGCGCGGACAATGACGCGCTGCATGGCGGCTATGGCGACGACACCCTGTCTGGCGATGCCGGTCAGGATACGGTGTTCGGTGGCTTCGGAAACGATCTGATCCTGGGGATCGAGGGTGGTCCGGGCAATCCGATATCGCCCGTTGCGCAAGAAGTCGATTACCTTAACGGCGGACAGGGCGACGATACGATCTGGGCCGGCGCTGGCGACATCGTCACAGGTGGCGACGGCGCCGACAATATCGTCGCCGGCGATTGGGCCAACGATGGCGACGCGATCGAGGTGATGGATTTCGACCCCGACGAGGACCGCTTGATGGTGGTTTGGGACGGCCCCGAAGGTCAAAGCCCCCAGATCGAGATCAGCAAGGATCCCGAGAACCCTGATATCAGCCGTGTCACAGTGGACGGGCACGACGTCGCGTTGCTGCGCGGGGGCGAGCCGGACGATGTCAACGATATCGTTTTGGTGCGTCCGGGCGACCTGCCCCTGACCGGAACCGCGGCCTGATCTGCACCCGCAGAAAGCCTTTGCCCTCCTACCCGTTTCCGCGTATACGCGCGCATCCGCATCGGAATCGCTCTGATGCGGAACCTCTCCATGGGCCTGTGCTGGACGACATCCCGGCCTGCGCCATTCACTCTAACCTGACAAGGAGACCCCGATGTCGATCACTACCGAAGAAAAAGCCCGCGTGATGAAAGAATATGGCACCAAGGACGGCGACACCGGTTCGCCCGAGGTCCAGGTTGCCATCCTCAGCTCGCGCATCGCGACCCTGACCGAGCATTTCAAGACCCACAAGAAAGACAACCACGGCCGCCGTGGTCTGCTCAAGCTTGTGGCCCAGCGCCGCAAGCTGCTGGACTATCTGAAAGCCAAGGACGAAGCCCGCTATCAGTCGCTGATCGAGCGTCTGGGCCTGCGCCGCTAATCAGGTCCGCAAACGGATTTGGGAAAGCGCCCGCCTCTGGCGGGCGTTTTTCGTTTCCATTGCGCGCCAATCAGGACCCGTCGGTCAGGCCCCGTAGCGCGCCAGAAACGTGTCGACGGCGGCCAGAGCCACCTCGTCGATCTCGGCCTGGGTAAATCGCGTCTGGATACCGAAGACCGCGCGCGTCCACAGGCGCGTCTTGCACAGTTCCGAAAACTGCTCGGCCGCCATCGGAATGTCAGCGATCACCAGCTCGCCCTTCGTGACCGCCTTTTCCAGGTATTCACATATCTGGCGCTGGCCGTTCTCGGGCCCCGCCGCATAGAAGGCGCGGGCCAGTTCGGGGAACCGCTCGCGCTCGGCCAGGCAGATGCGAAACACCTGTTGCGCGAAATCCGAGATCAGGAACGCCACCAGCTGCGTTGCAGTGATGGTCAGCACCTCGCGCACGGGCCGGTCTTCGTCGATCATCGACAGGATACGTTCGGCCATCAACTGGCATTCGGTTTGCGCCACCTCGACGAACAGCAACCGCTTGTCGGGGAAGTAGCTGTACAGCGTCGCCTTGGACACACCGGCCGCGCGCGCGATGTCATCGACATTGGCGCCCTCGAACCCGTCGCTCATGAACACCTCACGCGCACCCCTGAGCACCTGGTCGAATTTGCGTCCCGTGCGCAGGATGGTCGCAGCCTGGGTCATTCCGTCTCCGCTGATATTCGGTTTTTCAAACCTATTTTGCGGCGGCCAGAGTTTCAACGATTCGGGCGAAACCGGTTGCAAGCGATCACCGCTGCGCTATCTTGGAATCATTCTAAATTCGAGGTCAAACATGCGGTTTCTCTCCTATCGCAAACACTTTCGCGATCTGTCGGAACAAGAGGTCATCGCATTGGCGATCTCTTCCGAAGAGGACGATGCGCGCATCTACCGCTCTTACGCTGAAATGCTGCGTGCCGATTTCCCCGCCACCGCCAAGCTGTTCGACGGCATGGCCGCCGAAGAGGATGAGCACCGCGCCCAGCTGATCGCCCTGCATGAACGCCGCTTCGGCGCGGTGATCCCGCTGATCCGGCGCGAGCATGTAGCGGGCTATTACGCCCGCCGGCCGGTCTGGCTGGTTGAAAACCTCGGGATCGAGCGAATCCGCACCGAGGCCGCGGCGATGGAGCGCGATGCGGAACGGTTCTATCTGACCGCCGCCGCGCGCTCGACCGATGCCGCCACTCGCAAGCTGCTGGGCGATCTGGCAGCGGCAGAGGCCGGGCATCAGGCCACGGCATCCGACCTCGAATCGACCCATCTGGACGACGAGACCCGTGCCAATGAGGATGCGACCGCGCATCGCCAGTTCATCCTGACCTGGGTACAGCCCGGGCTGGCAGGGCTGATGGACGGCTCGGTGTCGACCCTGGCGCCGATCTTTGCCACCGCATTCGCCACCCAGGATACCTGGACCACCTTTCTTGTGGGTGTTGCCGCATCGGTCGGGGCTGGCATCTCGATGGGCTTTACCGAGGCCGCCTCGGATGATGGCGAATTGTCGGGCCGCGGCTCTCCGGTCAAGCGCGGCTTTGCCTCGGGCATCATGACAACGCTGGGCGGGCTGGGCCATGCCCTGCCCTATCTGATCCCCGATTTCTGGACCGCGACCAGCATCGCGATCTTCATCGTGTTCTTCGAGCTTTGGGCCATCGCCTGGATCCAGAACAAATACATGGAAACACCCTTCTTCCGCGCGGCCTTCCAGGTGGTGGTGGGAGGTGCGCTGGTGCTGGCAGCAGGGGTGCTGATCGGCAGCGGCTAGCGCCTTGTCATCCGGTCAGATCATGTTACCAGTTTCCCATGGTCGAGATCTTTCTGCGTACATTGCCGTTTTTCGTGATCATCGGCCTGGGGTTCTGGGCCGGTCGCACGCGGTTCTTCACGCCCGAGGCGACCGCCTATCTGACCAAGTTCGTGTTCTTCTTTGCCCTGTCGGCGATGCTGTTCCGGTTTGCCGCCACCCTGCCCTTTGCCGAGATCTTCAACGGCCAATTGGTGATGGGCTATCTCTGGGGCACCGCCGGGGTCTATGGCATCGCCTCACTGGTGGCGTTTCTGCGCAAGCTTGACGTGCCGACCGCGGCGGTCGAGGCACAATGCGCCGCCATCGGCAATGTCGGGTTTCTGGGTCTGCCGATGCTGGCGATGCTGTTCGGCGAGGCGGCGATCGGCCCGGTGATGCTGGTTCTGTCGGTCGATCTGATCGTGTTTTCCTCGCTCATCGTGATCCTGATCAATGGCGGGCGTGATGGGCGGCTGAGCCTGGGCACCCTGCGCCTGATCGGCATGGGACTGCTCAAGAACCCGATGATCGTCAGCATCTCCGCCGGGCTGATCTGGTCGTCGCTGCGCCTGCCGATCCCCGCTCCGCTGAACGATTTTCTGACAATTCTGGGCGGGGCCGCGACCCCCGGTGCGCTGTTCGCCATCGGTGCCTCGCTGGCCGGGCGTTCGGCCGAACGGGTGCAGATCGCCGCATGGCTGAGCCTGTGTAAACTGGTGATCCACCCGATCCTGGTGGCGCTGGCGGTCCTGTGGGTGTTCCCGGTCGATGCCTTCTCGGCCTCGGTCGCGATTGCTGCCGCGGCGCTGCCGGTGGCAGGCAATGTCTATATGCTGGCCGCCCATTACGGGGTGGCGCCACAGCGCGCGTCGGCCGCGATCCTGCTTTCCACCGCCGTGTCGATCCTGACAGTGCCCGCCTTCATCGCCTGGGTCACCTCTGCCTGAGGTGAAAGAGCGCCGGGAACCACCGCCGAACGCCCATCTGTGAGCAGGCTCCCCCTTCACCCTCGCGCCGTTCCGTGGCAGGACAGAGGCAGCGCGCCAGAGGGAGAGACAGGCATGAGCACTTTCGGCAAGGGTTGCCATCTGCATCTGATCGACGGATCGGCCTTTATCTTTCGCGCCTATCACGCGCTGCCGCCGCTGACGCGGAAATCCGACGGCCTGCCCATCGGGGCGGTCTCGGGCTTTTGCAACATGCTGCAACGCTATGTCGATGGCGATCACGGCCCCGATGCGCCGACCCATCTGGCGGTGATCTTCGACAAGGGCAGCCATACGTTCCGCAACGATCTCTATGATCTCTACAAGGCCAACCGCGAGGCGATGCCCGAGGACCTGCGCCCGCAGATCCCGCTGACGCGGGCCGCGACCGAGGCGTTCAACATCCCCTGCAAGGAACTGGAGGGGTACGAGGCCGACGACATCATCGCCACCCTGTCCAATCAGGCCCGCGACGCCGGCGGCCGGGTGACCATCGTCAGTTCCGACAAGGACCTGATGCAGCTGGTGGGCGACGGGGTCGAGATGTTCGACGCCATGAAGAACAAGCGCATCGACCGCGACGGCGTGTTCGAGAAATTCGGCGTCTTCCCTGACCGCGTTGTCGATGTGCAGGCGCTGGCAGGCGACAGTGTCGACAACGTGCCCGGCGCCCCCGGCATCGGCGTCAAGACCGCGGCGCTCCTGATCAACGAATATGGCTCGCTCGAAGACCTCCTGGACCGCGCCGAAGAGATCAAGCAGCCCAAGCGGCGGCAGACCCTGATCGACATGCGCGCCCAGATCGAACTGTCCAAGCGCCTGGTCGAGCTTGACGCCAACACCCCGCTCGATTTCACGCTGGACGATCTGGAACTGCGCGATCCGGACCCCGAGAAACTCCTGAGCTTCCTGGCCGAGATGGAGTTCCGCACCCTGACCAAGCGGATCGCCGACAAGCTGGGAGCCGAGGCGCCGGTGATCGCCGAGAAGGCCTCGCCAGAGGCCGAAGAGGCGCCCCAGCCCGAACAGCCGCCCTTTGACGCGTCCAGATACGAATGCGTGCGCGATGCGGCGGCACTGGAAACATGGATCGCACAGGCGCGCGAACGCGGCTGGGTCGCGGTCGATACCGAAACCACCAGCCTTAATGAGATGACCGCCGATCTGGTCGGTATCTCGCTGGCGGTGGAACCGGGTGCAGCCTGCTACATCCCGCTGGGTCATCGCGATGGCGACGCGGGTGACCTCTTTGGCTCGGACAAGCTGGCCGAGGGGCAGTTGCCACTGCAACAGACGCTCGACCTGCTGAAACCGATGCTCGAGGATCCCGCGATCCTCAAGATCGGGCAGAACATGAAGTACGACGCCAAGATCTTTGCCCGCTATGGCGTCGCCGTGGCGCCGATCGATGACACCATGCTGTTGTCATACGCCATGCATGGCGGGCTGCATGGGCATGGGATGGAT
This sequence comes from Ruegeria pomeroyi DSS-3, assembly GCF_000011965.2. Classification (NCBI taxonomy): domain Bacteria; kingdom Pseudomonadati; phylum Pseudomonadota; class Alphaproteobacteria; order Rhodobacterales; family Roseobacteraceae; genus Ruegeria; species Ruegeria pomeroyi. Next base: position 4,060,129 of record NC_003911.12, read on the forward strand.
ACGCTGAGCGAACGCTATCTCAGCCATACACCGATCCCGATCAAACCGCTGCTGGGCTCGGGCAAATCGGCGATCACCTTTGACAAGGTGGCGATAGACGAGGCCACCGCCTATGCCGCCGAGGATGCCGATATCACCCTGCGGCTCTGGCAGCTGTTCAAGCCGCAGCTGCACCGCGCGCAGGTCACCACCGTCTATGAAACTCTGGAACGCCCGCTGGTGCCGGTGCTGGCCGAGATGGAGATGCATGGCGTCAAGGTCGACCGCGAGGTGCTGAGCCGGATGTCGAACGCATTTGCACAAAAAATGGCGGGGCTCGAGGCCGAGATTCACGAACTGGCCGGCGAACCGTTCAACGTCGGCTCGCCCGCGCAGGTGGGCGAAATCCTGTTCGACAAGATGTCGCTTGAGGGCGGCAAGAAGGGCAAGACCGGCAAGTATTCGACCCCGGCAGACGTGCTCGAGGATCTGGCGACGGAACACGAACTGCCCGCGCGCATTCTCGACTGGCGACAATTGAGCAAGCTGAAATCGACCTATACCGACGCGCTTCAGACCCATATCAACCCCGATACGGGGCGGGTGCATACCTCGTATTCGATCACCGGCGCCAATACCGGGCGCCTGGCCTCGACCGATCCGAACCTGCAGAACATCCCCGTGCGCACAGAAGAGGGCCGCCGCATCCGCGAGGCCTTCGTGGCCGAGCCGGGCAATGTGCTGCTTAGCCTCGACTATTCCCAGATCGAGCTGCGCATCCTGGCCCATATCGCCGACATCCCGGCGCTGAAGCAGGCCTTTGCCGACGGGTTGGACATTCACGCGATGACCGCGTCCGAGATGTTCGACGTGCCGCTGGATCAGATGACGCCCGAGGTCCGCCGCCGCGCCAAGGCCATCAACTTCGGGGTGATCTACGGCATCTCGGGCTTTGGCCTGGCGCGCAACCTGCGCATCCCGCGCGCCGAGGCGCAGGAATTCATCGACCGCTATTTCGAGCGTTTCCCCGGCATCCGCACCTACATGGACGACACTATCGCCTTTGCCAAGGAACACGGGTTCGTACAGACCCTGTTCGGCCGACGCATCCACACACCCGAGATCAATGCCAAGGGGCCGCATGCGGGCTTTGCCCGCCGTGCGGCGATCAACGCGCCGATCCAGGGCACGGCCGCCGATGTGATCCGCCGCGCCATGGTGCGGATGCCCGATGCCATTCGCGACCTACCGGCAAAGATGCTGCTTCAGGTGCATGACGAATTGCTGTTCGAAGTGGCCGAAGAGGCGGTGGAAGACACCATCGCCGCCGCCCGCGACATCATGGAGGGCGCCGCCGATCCGGCGGTGCGGCTGGATGTAAGGCTGGTGGTCGATGCGGGCCGGGGCGCCAACTGGGCCGAGGCGCATTGACGACTGTCGAAGTCAGGCGCCGCTTCTCCGGCCCTGCGGGCCGTCTTCGCTGGGTTCAAGCCTCGCTGCGCACCAATGCGGCGACCAGACGGCGCGCCAACGGTGCCACGAAAAGCAGGACCACAAAGGCGATGGGCCAGGCCAGCACCCAGGCGCCCATCCATTTGCCTGCCATGCCCGGGTCCATTCCCACGGCACGTATTGTCGCCACACAGGTGACGATACAGGACATCAGGCCGGACATGATCGCGGCAAAAAGAACCGGTGCGAAACGGGCGGGAAGCATCGGGGACTCCGTCAATATTCCGGCTTTTGAATATTGCATCGAGGATCGGACCGCAATGGCACGCGCGCCCGTTCTCACACCCTTGTTAACGGCGATGTTACACGCCGATCCAACAGGTCAGCGCGTTGCGCAGATCAGGCGTCGGCCTTGCTGCCCTTGAGCACGTATTTGCAATCGCAATAGGGGCATTCGACCCAGCCGGTATCCTCGGGGATTTGCAGCCAGACCCGCGGATGTCCCAATGCGCCTTCGCCCCCGTCACAGGCAACGCGGCTTTTGTCGACGATCTTGGTTTCCGGCGCTTGGATGGTCATCGTTAGAGGGCCCTTCTTGAGGTTGTCGGCACTGCGGACATGGATTAGGTCCGTTTATGAGCGACAAGGCGAGCAGGAGCAAGAGCCGCGCATGAGCGAAGATGCAATCCGGATCGAAGGCCTGACCAAGACCTATCGCGGCAGTCACGGACAGCCCGAGAAGCAGGCGCTGAAGGGCATCGACCTGAACGTGCCGCGCGGCTCGGTCTTTGGCCTGCTGGGGCCGAACGGCGCGGGCAAATCGACACTGATCAATATCCTTGCCGGGCTGGTCACCAAAACCGCTGGCAAGGTCACGATCTGGGGATTCGATCAGGACCAGAACCCGCGCCAGTCCCGCGCCGCCATCGGGGTGATGCCACAAGAGCTGAACCTTGATCCGTTCTTTACCCCCCGCGCCGCGCTCGAAGTGCAGGCGGGTCTCTATGGGGTACCCAGATCACAGCGCTGGAGCGACGAGATCCTTGCCATGATCGGCCTGACCGACAAGGCCGAGGCCTATGCCCGCACCCTGTCGGGCGGCATGCGGCGGCGGCTGTTGCTGGGCAAGGCCCTGGTGCACCGGCCCCAGGTTCTTGTGCTGGACGAACCCACTGCCGGGGTCGATATCGAGCTGCGCCAGATGCTGTGGAGCAATGTGCGCAAGCTGAATGCCAAGGGAATGACCATCATCCTGACCACCCATTACCTGGAAGAGGCGCAGGAGATGTGCGACCAGATCGCCATCATCAACCAGGGCAGTGTGGTGGCGCGCGACAGCACCGCCAACCTGCTTGGGCGGCTTGATGCGCGGGCGATGGTGATCCAGCCCGACGGCCCGGTCTCGACCCTGCCGCAGGGGCCGGGGATCGAGGCCGAAGCGCGCGCAGACGGCACGCTCGCCCTGCGCTATCACAACCGCCAGACCAGTGCCGAAGACGTGCTGGCCGCCGTCCGCGCCGCCGGTATCCACATCCGCGACGTGCGCACCGAACAGGCGGATCTGGAGGATGTGTTCCTAGCGCTCACTTCGTCGCGGTAACGGGCGCGGCGGCGCCCGTCGCCCCCTCATAGGCAGCGTCATAATCAGCGCGCAGCGTGCCCATCACCCTGTCCCAGAACAGGAAATACAGCCCGTAATTGCCAGTAAACCGCCCGTGATGCTGGTTGTGCGCGACCGAGGTGTTGATCCAGCGGCCCAGCCAGTGCTTGTGGAACCCGCGCGGGTACAGCTCGAACCCGAGATGGCCATAGACGTTGTAGGCGATCTGGAAGATGAAGAAATACATCACCGCCGCCCAATGCACCGGCAGGGTAAAGGCGATCAGGGGCAGGATGCCCACCTCAAGCACCGCCTCTACCGGGTGAAAGGCATAGGCGGTCCAGGGCGAGGGGTTGGTCGAGTGGTGATGCACCAGATGCACGTGACGATACAGCACCCGCGTATGCATCAGCCGATGTATCCAATAGAAATAGGTGTCATGCAGTGCCAGCATCCAGACAAAGGTAAAGACCAGATACCCCCATCCCCGGCTGCCCATCGAGCCGCCATAGATACTGGTCTGGTCACGGAACACGAAAAAGATCAGTGACGAGATCACCGCAAAGATACCGACCGAGATCAGCGAAAACGCCAGATCCCGGCCGTAATCGGTCAGCCGGGGCCAGCGTTTCTGTATCTTGCGCGGCCACATCAAACGGCGCAGCAGCAGATAGAAAAGAGCAAAGGCCCCGGCCGCAAAGAACAGGTAGCGCTGCACGATACGCAGCGATTCCTCGGCCACGAAACGGATCAGATCCGGGTCCAAACGCGCCTCCTGCTGTCCCTTGGGGTCAGTCTACAGTGGCGCGCGCGATTGTCACCCGGATCAGGCGCGGTCGATCCGCGCCTGATAGCAGTTGTTGCGGGCCGAGCGGACATGCACATAGGCAACGTCGGGCCGCGACAGGATCGCCTCGGCCCCGGCGGACAGATCGGCCGCGGGCACGACGCGCCCGGTGCCATAGACGATGCGGTCGTTCGCACCGTAACCCTTGATCAGATAGTCAGGCGAATTTGTCAGCATTTCGGGCAACGGCTCGTCCCCGGCATGACGTGCGCATGGCTCGGCACAGACAAAGATCGGCCCGGTTTCGGCATAGGGGTGCAGCCCGTCAAAGGGGCGATGCGCCAGGATCAGCATCGGCGCCCCCTGCGGAATATAGCGCAGGCAATGGCGGCACGGGTTGCCGCCGCCATCCGACAGGGCGCGTTCGGGTGGGTTGCCATAGGCATCGGGCGCGCCCGTCTGCCAGGCACGAACGGTTTCGGTGTCAAGGGGGGTGATACGGATCATGGGGCTCTCCTGTCTGGTCATGCCGCATGATATCGCCCTGTCCGCGGGTCTCTGGCGACCCGGTTCCTGCGGGTTCAGCCGCAGGACAGCCGGGTCACCACTCCCGCCCGGTCCGTCGAGACATTCAGGCGATCGGGCCTGTAATCCTGTATGACAAGACTGTCGGGGCCAATCACGCGTGCACCCTCGGGCAGAAGGTGGCTGACTTCGGCAGCGGGGCGCCCTACGATCTCTCCCAGGTCATCCCCCTTGCAGAAGCTCAGGTCGACCGGTGCCGGATCGACCGCGTTCGGGTCTTCGACAGGGTCGGCACAGGCGGCGAGCAACAGAAAGATCGGGGTAAATCGATACATTGGCGTTCCCTTTTTGACAAATGTCGGTTCCGTGTGGTCAGGTGCGGTCGGAACCTGACACGAAACCGGTATCAAAGAAACCCGGCGCTCGAGGTCGGGCTGTATTGGATCGGGACAAGGAGAAGACACAGATGCGGACGCGTGCGGCGGTAGCGGTTGAGGCGGGGAAGCCTCTGGAAGTGATGGAGGTGAACCTCGAAGGGCCCAAGGCCGGCGAGGTTCTGGTCGAGATCAAGGCCACCGGCATCTGTCACACCGACGAATTCACCCTCTCGGGCGCCGATCCCGAGGGGCTGTTCCCGGCCATCCTGGGCCACGAGGGCGCGGGCATCGTGCTGGAAGTGGGCGAAGGCGTCACCTCGCTCAAGCCCGGCGATCACGTGATCCCGCTCTACACCCCCGAATGCCGCCAGTGCGAATACTGCCTGAGCGGCAAGACCAACCTGTGCCAGGCCATTCGCACCACCCAAGGCAAGGGCCTGATGCCCGACGGCACCACCCGGTTTTCCATGCTCGATGGCACGCCGATCCTGCATTACATGGGCTGCTCGACCTTTTCCAACCACACCGTCCTGCCCGAGATCGCGCTGGCCAAGGTGCGGCCCGACGCACCCTTCGACAAGATCTGCTATATCGGCTGCGGCGTCACCACCGGCATCGGCGCGGTGATCAACACCGCCAAGGCCGAGATCGGCTGCCGCGCGGTGGTGTTCGGCCTGGGCGGCATCGGTCTGAACGTGATCCAGGGGCTGCGCCTGGCGGGCGCCGACCAGATCGTGGGCGTCGACCTGAACCCCGACAAGGTGGCGATGGCGACGCGCTTTGGCATGACCGATTTCGTCAACCCGGCCGAGGTCGAGGGCGATATGGTGGCCCATCTGGTCGAGCTGACCAGGGGCGGCGCCGATTACTCGTTCGACGCGACCGGCAATGTGGGCGTGATGCGCACCGCGCTGGAATGCGCGCACAAGGGCTGGGGCGAGAGCATCATCATCGGCGTGGCGCCGGCGGGGGCCGAGATCTCGACCCGGCCGTTCCAGCTGGTCACCGGCCGGGTGTGGAAGGGCACCGCATTCGGCGGCGCCAAGGGCCGGACGGATGTGCCCAGGATCGTGGACTGGTACATGGACGGCAAGATCGAGATCGACCCGATGATCACCCACACGCTGAGCCTGGACGAGATCAACAAGGGCTTCGACCTGATGCACGCAGGCGAAAGCATCCGCTCCGTCGTCGTGTACTAAACCCAATCCCGGCGCCCAAACAATGGGCGCCGGAAACCCTGGACCGGGTGCCCTCAGCGCATCGGCGACGGCACCCTCAAAGCTCGAACCGCAAAAACCTTACCTGCTGACAGGTTCGTTGGCCCCGTCCACCTCTTTGGCCGTGCCTTCCACTGAATCGTCGCTGTCGGCATCCGTCTCGAAGTCGACTTCTTCGACATCGGGCGCCTTCTGTTCGATGGCCCCGACGATCAGCGGCAGCATGTTCGCCGTGGTCATGGCCCCCGCGTCGGTGTCCTGCGGTGCCCGCCAGCTGAGCGTGTCAAAGCTGTTGCAGTTCCCGCAAACCGGTGCCCAGGCGGCATGGATATGCTGGCAATTGTCGCAGACCCATTGCGGCCCGCGCGGCGCGGTCAGCGCGCGCGCCAGCCAGCCCTGCACCACCGCGTCCGAGGCGCCCTCGCCCCGTTCGATCGCGGCCATCAGCGTATAGGCGCGCGCATCGGGCGCATGATCCAGCAGGTCGCCCAGCGCCCGGCGCGCCTCGGGGAAATCCTCGGCGACGATGTTCAGTTCCGCCATCATCAGGCGGGTTTCAGCATGCTGCGGATGCGCCTTGGCCAAAGCCGCGAACCGTTTGATCCGCGCGGCGGGTGTCTCGTCAGGTGCAATCTCGGCAAAGGCATGGGCCAGATCTGGATGCGGCTGCACTTGCCAGGCCTTGGTCAGTATCTTGGCCGCATTCTTTGGTTTGCCCTTGGCGATATGCGCGCGCGCCGCCATGGCCGCCGCCGGGATCAGATCGGGAGACAGGCGGTTGGCCTCGATGGCGCGTTCCTGCTGGTCAAGGCTTGCGGTCTCGGACAGAAGATCGCGCGCCTCCGACAGCGCCAGAACCGCATCGCGGCGCTTGTACACGTCGCGCGGCAGGGTGCCGGTCTTGAGCTTCGAGGTCAGCGTTGCCCGCGCACCGGCCCAGTCCTGCGCCCGCGTCTGCAGCGTCAGCAGCACGTCCTGCGTTTCTTCATGGCGGGGTTTCAGCGCCAGCGCCTTTTCGGCCAGCTTGCGGGCGGTCTCGTCATCGCCCTCGGCCAGTTTCTGCTTCATGATCCCGCGCACCCCGACAAAACGGGTGCTCTGGTCGGTGACCAGCTTGCGATAGGTTTCCGCCGCCTTCTTGGTGTCGCCGGTCATCTCGGCGGCCTGCGCCACCAGCAGATTGGTCAGCTCGGGTTTCTGCAACAGCTTCTCGGCGCGCGCGGCCTTGGCCATGGCGAGACGCCCCTCGCCCGAGGCGAGCGCCATCAGCCCCTCGGTCAGCGCCTGATATCCGCGCCGCTCGCGCCCCCGGTCGAAATAGCGCGACAGGGCGGTTTCATCGCCGTTGAGAAACTTGAGCGTAGCAATCAGCAGCGTCAGCAGTTTGAAGAACAGCCAGACCGCCACCACCAGCAGCCCGAACCCGATCACCGATTGCAGCGGCCCCAGCGTGTATTCGGTGCCCGCGACGGTGATCTGGACACCGCCGCTTGCTTCCATCAGGAAACCGGCGCCCAGGGCCAGCAATGCGATGATCGCGACGAAAACCAGGATCTTGAGCAATGACCACAGCATGGGCTGTCCTTCAGTTCGAGTTCAGGCTTTGCGCCAGCGCATCCGCTGCCGCAATCGCTTGGTGGCGGCTGCTGGCCTGGGCAACCCAGTCGGCAAGGGCGGCCTGCGCCGCCTCGGGCAGCGCCGCCACCAGATCGAGCGCCGTTGCCAGATCGCCAGAGGTGACCGCCGCCTCGGCCCGCGAAAGCACCGCATCGGGGTCATCGCCCGCGCGCGGAGTGACCGAGCGGGCGCCGGTCTGCCGTTCGAGGAAAGCCAACAGGCCGGTGCCCCGGGTCTCTTGCCGCAGATCGGCCAATGCGGCGCGGGCAGCGGGCGGGAAAGTGTCACGCAGCACCGCCAGCGAGGCGACCCCGTCAGCGGCAGGGCCCGACAGCGCGACGGGAATGTCGATACCGGCAGCCGTCAGCGCGGCCAGCGGTTCGGCATACGCGGCGCCAGCCTCGAGCTGACCACGCAGCTGCGCCAGCGTGCCGCGATTGGCGGCCCTTTGCGCATCGGCGGCGGCGGTTGCCTTCAACGTCTGCGCATCGGCCACCATCTGTTCGACCTCGGCGCGTTGTGCCGCGAGAACCTCGCGGGTGCGGGACAGTTCCGCCTCATAGGCGGCGACCACCTCGGGAGAGGCCCCTTCGGCCACGGGCCGGGCTTCAAGCTCGGACAGGCGGGCCGTCAGGGCACTCAGCGCCTGCGCCTGGCTGTCGGTTCGGGCGCTCAGGTCCTCGGCAGTGGTGGCGAGAGGTGCAAGCTGGGCGGAGAGATCGCCCAGTTGTGCCGATAGGCCCGAGATATCAGGCATCTCAATCTTGCCGATATCGGATTTCAGGGCGCTCAGCGCCGCCTGCTGCTGATCAAGCTTCGACTGAAGTGCGGCAATGGCCTCGGCACCGTCCGATGCGCGCAAGCCTGGGGGCAGCAGAGGGTCGATCAGGTCGGCACGTCCCGCCAGAAAACCCAGCACTGCCGCGACAATGCCACCGATCAGGGCCGGGGCAAAGCCGCCGCGCCGCGTTTCGGTCGGCGCGGGCTGCGGAGCCGTTTCTGGTGGCGTAGCGGCTTCGGCTTCGGCTTCGGCTTCGGCTTCGGCTTCGGCTTCGGCTTCGGCTTCGGCTTCGGCTTCGGCTTCGGCTTCGGCTTCGGCTTCGGCTTCGGCTTCGGCTTCGGCTTCGGCTTCGGCTTCGGCTTCGGCTTCGGCTTCGGAAGGTGCCTCTGTCGCCGCCTTCGCCTCGTCAACCGCCGGTTCAGGCAACTCCTGTTTGGTCTCGGACATAGGGTCGGTGACGGTTTCCAGCTCTGGGTCTTTCTTCTCGGCCACCGCGCTGTCCCTTTCGAATCTGAAAATCTTCAAATACCGGATGCCGTTCGACACTAATGCGCGCCCGGACGCCCCTCAACCCGAATGGCACCTGTCACAAGATTTTCAATCGCCGCCCGCATTGCGTCGGCATCCGGCGCCGTCGCCGTCAAAACTTGGGAAAGCGGCGTGTTTTCAAGGGGTTTTGCTACCGCGACACTCATCGCCACCACGCTCAGCGGGGCCTGCCCCCGCACCAGACCGGCAAATTGTCGCGCGGTCCGGGGGGAAAAGAGCGGCGCGATCACCCGGTCGTCCCCGGCCAGCACCGCAAGCGCCTCGTCGGAGAACGGCAGCAGGCGCTGCGCATAGATCACCCGCTCCTCGGTCCTCAACCCCATCCGCGTCAGGTTTGCCGCCACCTCGCCCCGTCCATGTTCGCCGCGCAGATGCAAGAGCGGCGTATCCGGGCGCTGCGCCAGCAGCCCCGCGATCAGCGCCTCGGCGCTCTCACCCGCCATGGTGGCGGACCAGCCCGCCTGCGCCGCCATCCGGGTGGTTGCGCGCCCGACACAGAAACAGGGCAGCCTGCGGTCGGCACTCAGCCGCGCGGCGATGCCGACCCCATTGGACGAGGTAAAGATCAGCCCTGCCGCCGGTCCGAAATCCAGCGTCTCGACAGTTGGTTCGATCCGCAGCAGGGGGGAATAGACCACGCTCAGCGCCTCCCGGATCTCGGGGCGCAGACCGGCGACAAACCGTTCCGAGGCGCCACGCGGGCGGGTCATCAGCAGATAGATCAGAGGCGCGCTCCTGCGTGGCGGGATTGTTTGCCGGTCGCGGGGGTGATACCCCGCTCGCCGAACATCATGCAACGGTGGGGCCGATGGCGCAAACCCTGACGATACTCGGGCTGGAAAGCAGTTGCGACGATACCGCCGCCGCAGTGGTGCGCCAGACCGAGGGGCAGGCGGCCGAGATCCTGTCCTCGGTCGTGCATGGCCAGGCCGATCTGCACAGCGCCTATGGCGGTGTGGTGCCCGAGATCGCCGCCCGCGCCCATGCCGAAAAGCTGGATATCTGCGTGCGCCAGGCGCTGACCGAGGCGGGTGTTTCCCTGACCGATCTGGATGCGGTGGCGGTGACTGCCGGGCCGGGCCTGATCGGCGGGGTGATGTCGGGAGTGATGTGCGCCAAGGGAATCGCCGCCGCGACCGGCCTGCCGCTGATCGGGGTGAACCATCTGGCGGGTCACGCGCTGACCCCGCGCCTGACCGACCAGATCGCCTATCCCTATCTGATGCTGCTGGTCTCGGGCGGGCATTGCCAATACCTGATCGCGCACGGGCCCGAACAATTTTCACGGCTTGGCGGGACCATCGACGATGCCCCGGGCGAGGCCTTTGACAAGACCGCGCGCCTGCTGGGCCTGCCCCAGCCGGGCGGCCCCTCGGTCGAGGGCGAGGCGCGGCAAGGTGACCCCAAGCGGTTCCGCTTTCCCCGGCCCTTGCTGGACCGGCCCGATTGCGACCTGTCCTTTTCAGGGCTGAAGACAGCGCTGATGCGGATGCGCGACCAGCTGGTTGGCGAAAAGGGCGGGCTGACCCGGCAGGATCGCGCCGATCTGTGCGCCGGGTTTCAGGCCGCCGTGGTAGATACGCTTGCGGAAAAGACCCGGCGTGCGCTGACGCTTTATCTGGATGAGGCGCCGGCGGAGCCGGTTGTCGCGGTCGCCGGTGGGGTGGCGGCAAACGCCGCCATCCGCGCGGCGCTGGAGACGGTCTGCGCCGAGGCGGGTGCCCGGTTCACCGCGCCGCCGCTGCGCCTGTGCACCGACAACGCGGCGATGATCGCCTATGCCGGGCTCGAACGCTTCCGCAGTGGCGCCCGCGACGGGCTGGACCTGACCGCCCGGCCCCGCTGGCCACTTGATCAAAGCAGCCCGGCGATGCTGGGCAGTGGCAAGAAGGGCGCCAAGGCATGAGTATCGCGGTTCTGGGATCGGGTGCATTCGGAACCGCATTGGCGATCTCGCTGGCGGGCAAGGGGCCGGTCACGCTGTGGTCGCGTGCGCCTGAACAGGCACGGCAGATGCAGGAGACCCGCGAGAACCACCAGCGCCTGCCCGGCCTGCCGTTGCCTGCAGCGCTGAATGTGACCGCCGATCTGGATCAGGCCACGCGGTGCGACACGCTGCTTTTGGCGGTGCCGATGCAGAAGTTGCGCGGCATGCTATCCGAGCACGCCGCCGCGCTGCATGGGCGGGTTCTGGTTGCCTGCTGCAAGGGGATCGAACTGAATAGCGGCCTTGGCCCGATGGCCGTGATGGCAGAAACCCTACCCGGCACTCGCACCGCGCTGCTAACAGGACCCAGCTTTGCCCAGGATATCGCGCGCGGCCTGCCGACGGCGCTGACGCTGGCCTGCGCCGATCCGGATCTGGGCCGCGACCTGCAGGCGCAGCTGACCACCACCAACCTGCGGCTCTATCGCACCACCGACACGATCGGGGCCGAACTGGGCGGAGCGCTGAAGAACGTGATCGCGATCGGGTGCGGCGCCTGTATCGGCGCCGGGATGGGCGACAGCGCCCGCGCCGCGCTGCTGACCCGTGGCTTTGCCGAGATGCAGCGGCTGGCGGCGCTGAAAGGCGCCCGGCCCGAGACCCTGATGGGCCTGTCCGGCCTTGGCGATCTGATGCTCACCTGCTCATCCGACCTGTCGCGCAATTATCGGTTCGGCCTGGCATTGGGACGACAGGAACCGTTCGACCGCGCCACCACGGTCGAAGGTGTGGCCACCGCCCATGCGGTGGCGCAGCTGGCCCGGGACCTGGGAATCGACATGCCGATCAGCACAACGGTAGCGCAGCTTTCAAACGGTGATTACAGTGTCGCCGAAGCGATGCGTTCGCTGCTCAACAGACCGCTCAAGGAGGAATGACATGCTGGTTGCCCTGATCGCCCGCGACAAGGACGGCGCCCTGCAAACCCGGCTCGACAACCGCGCCGCGCATCTGGCCTATATCGAGGAAACCGGCGTTGTCTCGCAGGCCGGCCCCTTGCTGGACGGCGACGCGATGATCGGCTCTCTGGTCATCCTCGATGTAAGCGACCTGGCCGCCGCCGAGGACTGGGCCGCCAACGACCCCTATGCCAAGGCCGGGCTGTTCCAGTCGGTGCAGCTGATCCCGTGGAAAAAGGTGATCGGCTGATGGCCTATTGGCTGTTCAAATCGGAACCCGAGACCTGGGGCTGGGACGATCAGGTCGCCAAGGGGGATGCGGGCGAGGAATGGGATGGCGTGCGCAACTATCAGGCACGCAATTTCATGCGGGCGATGGCGCTGGGTGACCGGGGCTTCTTCTACCATTCGCAAAGCGACAAGGCCGTGGTGGGAATCGTCGAGGTCTGCGCCGAGGTTCATCCCGACAGCAAGTCGGATGACCCGCGCTGGGAATGCGTCGACATCAGGGCGGTGCGCCCCTTTCAACAGCCGGTGACACTGGAGCAGATCAAGGCCGATCCGCGCCTGTCCGAGATGGTTCTGGTGCGCAATTCGCGCCTGTCGGTGCAGCCGGTGACCGAGGCGGAATGGCGCGCAATCTGCGCAATGGGGCAGACAGATCCCGACTGATCATGCATTCTGGCCGTATCGCGGATACTCGATGAGGCAAGAATGGAACTGTTGAATGTTCTGGCGGCCGCTTTTGGCGCCTTTGCGCTGGGCTCGGTCTGGTACATGGTTCTGGCGGAACCCTGGATGCAGGATGCCAAGGTGCCGCGCGGCCCTGACGGCAGGCCCGAAGGCGGCATGACGCCGGGCATCTTTGCCGCCAGCTTTGTGCTGCAACTGATTGTGGCGGGAATGATGCGCCATGTCTTTGCCCTTTCGGGGATCGACAGCCCGGGCGCGGGGATTGTGGCCGGAATTGGCGTCGGGCTTTTCTTCATCGCGCCCTGGATCACGCTCAACAATCTCTACGGTATGCGCCCACTGCGGCTGAGCCTGATCGACGGAGGCTATGCCACGCTGGCCTGTGCGGTGATGGGCCTGATCCTGACGCTGTTCTAGGATCGCGGCCCTGGTCGGTAGCTCAATAAAAAGGGGAAGGTTCCGACGGTTCAGAACCCTCCCCTACCCCCGCGTGCTCCCAACTCACCACACGCGAATATCGTTCCGAGGTTCTGACCGTCCTGGTCATGCTTCATTTATACGCCCAATCCCCGGTCCGGCGCAAAGATAAAGCTTTGACAATACTCCTAAAATGCGAAACGCCCGCGATTGCGGGCGCTTGCGTTAGCGGCTCGTCCTCGGCTTAACCGTAGACGGATTCCTTGCCGAAATGCTTGGTCAGCATGTAGTAGACCACGGCGCGGTACTTGTTGCGCTCGGATTTGCCATAGGTGTCGACCACCTTGGCAATGGCGGCATCCAACTCGGGCCCGTCGGCCAGGCCCAGCTTCTTGATCAGGAAATTGTTCTTGACGGTTTCCAGCTCGCTCGGCTGGCTCGACGCGACGGTCGAGGCATCGGCATCATAGATCGCCGGACCGCAACCAATGGTCACCTTGGTCAGCAGGTCCATGTCGGGTGTCATCCCGCACTTGTTCTTCAGATCGTCAGCATATTGGGCGATCAGGTCGTCGCGTTTTCCCATCTCTTCGCTCTCCCGAGTTTTTCTGTTTTCGACCGGTCAATCGGTACTGGCCAGAGCCTAGCCGGAGCACGGGCACGTACAAAGGGAAAACTTGACCGGTTTTCCCTGTAAATCCCCGACACCGATCCCGGCGCGGACGGCAGGGCAGCGGGCCGCATCACTTCAGCACCACGCCATCCTTCTTGCCGTGGTCGGTACGCTGGTCAAGAACCTTGTCCTGTTCGGACCACTTCCGGATCACGGAGTCGCCGTCTGCGCATTTGCTCTTTTCGATTTCCTGAGCGGCCTGAATGCCATGCGCGCCGTGCAACTCCTCGTGTTTCCGCAATGCCGTGACAAAGGATTGCCAGCTTTTGCGTAGTTCCGGATCCAGCTTGGCCTCGTTCTTATGCTTTGGCATCGTGTAGGTAATGCTGACCGACAAGTCGCAACCACCCGTCCATTTCACATACCAATCCGTATAGGCCCAGAATCCTTTGGGGCCGCGCGCATCCATCTGCTGGATCAGATCCTGTGCGGTGGTGGCGTTCACCGAATAGGTCTTGTTCACAACCTTGATCTTGGGTTTCGCATCGGCCGCTGTAGCACCGACCGAAAGGCACAGGACCGACACGAACAGGCATTTCATCGCCCGGGAAATCGGCAGAGACTCATCAAACATGTCACACTCCACAAAAACGCTGACGATCAGAGGGATCGGCACGTTCCGGCATCGTAAGATGAGAGGGGTTCTGGGCGTCAAGATCTTTTCGATCTGCTCGACCCACACAAAAAGACCGCCCCGATCCAGTCGGGGCGGTCAATCATTACCGGAATAGCCAGCGCTTATCGCCGACAATCAATAGCGATAGTGTTCCGGTTTGAACGGGCCTTCGGGCTTGACCCCGATATAGCTGGCCTGATCGGGGCTCAGCTGGGTCAGCTTCACGCCGATCCGGGCCAGGTGCAGGCGGGCCACTTTTTCATCCAGATGCTTGGGCAGGATATAGACCTTGTTCTCGTACTGGTCGCCCTTGGTGAACAGTTCGATCTGCGCCAGAACCTGGTTAGTGAACGAGGCCGACATCACGAACGAAGGGTGGCCGGTGGCATTGCCCAGGTTCAGCAGGCGGCCTTCGGACAAGAGGATGATCTTGTTGCCCGAGGGCATCTCGATCATGTCCACCTGTTCCTTGATATTGGTCCATTTGTGGTTCTTCAGTGCGGCGACCTGAATCTCGTTGTCGAAATGGCCGATGTTGCCGACAATGGCCATGTTCTTCATCTCGCGCATATGCTCGATGCGGATCACGTCCTTGTTGCCGGTCGTGGTGATGAAGATGTCGGCGCTGGCGACTTCGTCTTCCAGCGTGGTCACCTCGAACCCGTCCATGGCGGCCTGAAGGGCGCAGATCGGGTCGACCTCGGTCACCTTCACGCGCGCACCGGCGCCGCGCAGAGACGCGGCCGAGCCCTTGCCCACATCGCCGTAGCCGCAGACCACGGCGACCTTGCCGGCCATCATGGTATCGGTGGCGCGGCGGATACCGTCGACCAGCGATTCCTTGCAGCCGTATTTGTTGTCGAATTTCGACTTGGTGACGCTGTCGTTCACGTTGATCGCCGGGAACGGCAGGTGGCCGTCCTTGACCAGCTGGTACAGGCGGTTGACGCCGGTGGTGGTTTCCTCGGACACGCCCTGAATCTGGTCACGCATCTTGGTGAACCAGCCCGGGCTTGCGGCCATACGCTTGGCGATCTGCTTCTTGATCACTTCTTCTTCTTCGGAGCCCGGAACCGGGATGATGTCCTCACCCGCCTCGGCGCGAGCGCCCAGCAGGATGTACAGCGTCGCGTCGCCGCCATCGTCCAGGATCATGTTGGGGCCTTCGTCGAACAGGAAGGACTTGTCGAGGTAATCCCAATGCTCTTCCAGGGTCTGGCCTTTGATCGCAAAAACAGGAATGCCCGCCGCCGCAATCGCCGCCGCCGCATGGTCCTGGGTCGAGAAGATGTTGCACGAGGCCCAGCGCACATCGGCGCCCAGCGCCACCAGTGTCTCGATCAGCACGGCGGTCTGGATGGTCATGTGCAGCGAGCCGACGATCCGCGCGCCCTTGAGCGGCTGCGCCTTGCCATATTCCTCGCGCAGGGTCATCAGGCCCGGCATCTCGGTTTCGGCAATGTCCAGCTCTTTGCGGCCAAACCCGGCCAACGAAATGTCCTTGACGATATAATCCCCGGCCATCTGTCACTCCATTCCGGCAAATTCGGTCGCCAGAGGCCCTATCACCCCTGCCTGCGGCTGGCAACGAGGATCAGGGGGAATGATCGCGGCACTGGCTCAGCTGGGGATATCGGGCACCGGATCGGCGTCGGGGGTCCGGAAATAATCGGTTCCCGCCGCCACGATACAGCTGATGCCGCTGGCCCGGGTCAGCAGCACGGTAAAGGTGCCGGTCTCGGCCGAGGCCCAAAGCTCGATCACCGAGGCGCCACCCGACAGGGGCTGCAAACCACCCGCCGCCAGACGTTCGGAGTATTTCTGCTGCAACCGGTCGACGATCGCATCGCGCGCGGCACAGGATTGCGCGGTGGCCGTCCCGGCGGACAGGATCAGGCCAAAGCCGGCCAATGCGCTCAACAGAGGCTTGAACATCGCAAGCTCCTTTCGCATAGAGGAACGGATCTGTTGGGGGACGTGCCGGGAGGAGATAACACGCCCCCCGGTCTTCGATAGACCGATCAAGCCACCGGGCCGCAAACGCGACACCTGATCGTTTGGCTGGCAGCATGTGATCGGAACAGGGATCAGGCTGCGCCCGGAATGTGGCAAAAACATGGCGCGCAAAGGGGGCGTGGCACGATGGCAACACAACCCAGAGCCTGGCAAAGGATGCTGTCGGGGCGGCGGCTGGATCTGCTGGACCCGACTCCGGTCGATATCGAGATCGAGGATATTGCCCATGGGCTGGCCTTTGTCGCCCGCTGGAACGGGCAGACTCATGGCGAGTTCGCCTACTCGGTCGCCGAACACTCGCTGCTGGTCGAGGATATCTTTGCCCGCATGGTGCCCGGTGCCGGGGCGAAATGGCGTCTGGCGGCGCTGCTGCACGATGCGCCCGAATATGTGATCGGCGACATGATTTCTCCGGTCAAGGCGGCGGTGGGGGCCGATTACGGGCTGCTCGACGCGCGTCTGACGGCAGCGATCCATATCCGGTTCGGCCTGCCCGCCATGCTGCCGATACAGATCAAGAAACAGATCAAGCGCGCCGATCGGGTCAGCGCCTGGATGGAGGCCACCCGCATTGCCGGGTTCACCGAGGCCGAGGCGAACAGGTTCTTTGGCCGACAGAAGCCCGAGTTGATGCAGGGTCTGGACATCCGACTGCGGCCACCGCTGGAAACACGAGCTGCCTTTACCGCGCGCTACGAGGCCTTGATTTCGGGCGTCTGATCCGTTGGCGCATCCTCAGTCGCGGCGCGGCGGGCGCGCCGTTCCTGCCGCATGATGCGGCGGCGGCGTTTCCGGTATTCCTCGCTTTCGACAAAATCGCCGGCCTGATCCAACCCCTTGTCGCGGAACATCTGCGCGCGCTCTTCATCGGTTGCGCGCGACCAGTCCACATCCGGGCGCACAAAACCGCCCATCGCCAGGCCGCGCCCGATCACCGCATGATCCAGCTCGCCAAAAGAGAGCCGGTTCGATTTGCCGCCCTCGCCGCGCACCCATTCGGTATAAAGCGCGTCGATCACCATCGGATTGCAGCGGCAGAAATGGGCAACGTTCTTGGCCAGCAGGTTGGTCGCCCCGGCCTTGCGCCGCAGGATCATCGCCACTTTCTGCTCGGGCCGTCCGACCATGGCATAGAGATGCAGCGCCGAGCCGTCTGCGGCAATCACATGGCTGGCCGCCTTGTACCGGGCCAGCTGGGTTTCGAGATTGTATTTCTCGGGGTGAAAGATGTCATAGCCCTCGGCTCGCAGCAGATCCTCCAGCCGCTCCTCTCCCAGCATGCCGCCCTTGCCTAGGCCCAGCGCCGAGCGCGAGATATAGATCTTGCTGGGACCATCAGGTTCGACCGCCTTGCCGAACCCGGCATGGATCGCATCGCGGAATTTCTGCGTACCTTGCGTGATCGGCCCCAGGCCAAAGCCTTGTCCGGGAACGATCAATTCCTCGACACGGATTGGGTCCGTGGCCACATGGATCGGCAGACCCGGGTGCATCAGGTCGATGAAGTCGCGCTGGAACCCGCGAATCTGATCGCCGACACGCGGCCGTTTGGGGATGAACAACACACCGTCGATGGGCCCGTCGATATGGTTCAGCGCCCAGAGCCGCGCAGTGCTTTCCACAAGGAAATGACCGAAATGAGCCCACAGCACCCCACCCCACAGCCAGCGTCCCGACAGAACCTCGGACACCTTCTCGGGCATCGGGGGCTCGGTCGTCAGCGGGCGATACCGACGCCAGAGCGCGCCTTGCGGACAATAGCGGCCATCGCTGTGCAGCACGCCTGCCTCTTGGGTGAATCCACTGACCTCGGGCGGCACGACGATGGCGTCGCTCAGCCTGTCCAGCCCCTCGGACCAGCCACCATCGGGCTGTGGTTGGGTGGTGGGGTCATTGGGGTCGAGTTCAGGCGCTTGCGCCATAGCGAACCTCTCAGCGCGGGCTTCTCTTGGCCAGAATCCTTTGCAGGGTCCGGCGGTGCATGTTTAGCCGGCGCGCGGTTTCGCTTACGTTACGATCACACAGTTCATAGACACGCTGGATATGTTCCCACCGTACCCGGTCCGCGCTCATCGGGTTTTCCGGCGGCGGCGGCAGCTCGTCGCCCGTGGCCAGCAGCGCATTGGTGATGTCGGTGGCATCGGCGGGTTTGGACAGATAGTCGGTGGCGCCGATCTTGACCGCCGCCACCGCAGTGGCGATGGCGCCGTACCCTGTCAGCACCACGACCCGGCAATCGGGCCGCTTGTCGCGCAACACCTCGACCACATCCAGCCCGTTGCCGTCCTCAAGCCGCAGATCGACCACCGCATAGGCCGGCGGCCGGGCCGTGGCAATGGCGCGTCCGGCGGCAACCGAACCGGCGGTCTCGATCTCGAAGCCGCGTTTTTCCATCGCCTTGGCCAAACGGCGCAGAAACGGTTCGTCATCATCGACCAGCAACAGCGACTTGTCGGGTCCGATATCGGGCTGGGGGGCGTCGACCATGCTCATACTTTCCGCTGTTTTTCGTGTTTTTGCCTAAAGGCGAGTATTACCAGCGACTGCGGCAAGGTCAAACGCCTCTGTCGTGATCACATGGCGTCCAGGAAACATCCGACCCGGTCGGCCATCTTCTCTGCCGTCTCGTCGCGGCGGAAAAACTCGACAAACCCATGTTCGGGCAGCACCAGGTAGGAGAAGGTCGAATGATCGACCAGGTAGTACTCGTCGCTCTTGTCCTGTGCCCGGTAATAGGTCTTGTAGGCCTGACTTGCCGCCTTGACCTGTTCGGGCGAACCGGTCAGGCCGATCATCCGCTCGTGCAGGTTTGCGGCAAAATCGCCGACCACCTCGGGCGTGTCGCGGTCGGCGTCGATCGAGATGAAGACCGGCGTCACCATCTGGCCCCGACCTTCCAGGATATCCACCGCCTCGGCATTGCGCGAGGTATCCAGCGGGCAGACATCGGGGCAGAAGGTATAGCCGAAATAGAGCAGCGAGGGCTCTGTGATCACATCCTTGTCGGTGACGGTCTCGCCCTTGGCATTGACCAGTTCGAACGGGCCGCCGATGGTCTCGGCCCCGCCGGCGATCTGCCCGGCGCGGCACTGGGCGAACCGGTCATTCCCATCGCCGCCCCGGGTTGCGATCCAGGTGGCACCCAATGCGGTGGCAGCGACCACCGCGGCGAGAAAGGCATAGAGTCTGGTCATTTTCGGCCTCGAAGTCAGAGATGTTGATCGTCTCGGCCCGGACACCTATCAAGATAGCCAGCCGTTGCAACTGGACATAGGCGCGCGATGCCAGACTCCAACATGAACCTCGTGCTCGGACAAGAGCGCAGCAGCTGGATCCGTCTGCGCACGATGATCCTGCTCAGATGGGTGGCCATCGCCGGACAGGTCGCTGCGATCCTGGTCGCACAGCACAGCTATCACCTGCAACTGAACCTTGGCCTGTGCTACCTGGCCATCGGCATTTCGGCCGTCGGCAACCTGCTGGCGATCTTTCTTTTCCCTGAAAACAAACGCTTGGGAGAGTTCGAGAACTTTCTCATGGTGCTGTTCGACCTGTTGCAGCTGGGGTTCCTGCTGTATCTGACAGGCGGGTTGCACAACCCTTTCGCGCTGCTTCTGGTCGGGCCGGTGATCATTTCGGCCAATGTGATGGGCCTGCGCTCGACCCTGTTCATCGGGACCACGGCCATTGTTCTGGTTACGCTGCTGGGCCTTTATCACGTTCCGTTGAGAACCGAGATGGGCTTTATCCTGCGCATTCCGGATGTGTTCGTCTTTGGTCATTGGACCGCGATCATCATCGCGATCGTCTTTCTGGGCGCCTATTCCTATCGCATCAGCTCCGAGGTGCAGTCCATGTCCGAGGCGCTGGCCGCGACCCAGATGGCCCTCTCGCGCGAACAGAAGCTGACCGATCTGGGCGGCGTTGTCGCCGCCGCCGCGCATGAGCTGGGCACGCCGCTGGCCACGATCAAACTGGCCAGTTCCGAGCTGGTCGAAGAACTGGATGACCGCCCCGACCTGCGCGAGGACGCGGCGTTGATCCGCCAGCAGGCGGATCGCTGCCGCGATATTCTGCGCAACATGGGGCGCGCGGGCAAGGACGACCTGCATCTGCGCCAGGCGCCGCTGTCCACCGTCATCCACGAGGCAGCCGAACCGCATATGCATCGCGGCAAGACCGTGCATTTCGACGAAGGGCCGGGGGCGGGCGGAGATCTGCAACAGCCCTCGATCCTGCGCAAACCCGAGGTCATCCACGGGTTGCGCAATCTGATCCAGAATGCGGTCGATTTCGCCCGCGCCAATGTCTGGGTCGAGGCGGAATGGACCGCCGAGACGATCATCGTGTCGATCATGGATGACGGGCGCGGCTATCCCGGCCACATGATCGGACGCATCGGCGACCCGTTCGTGCGTCGCCGCCGCGCCGAAATCGACCGCCGCGCCCGCCCGGAATACGAGGGCATGGGCCTGGGCCTGTTCATTGCCAAGACCCTGCTCGAGCGCAGCGGCGCCGAGCTGAGCTTTGCCAATGGCTCGGACCCCTACCAGACCCTCACCAAACAGGCCGAACGCCGCGGGGCGATCGTTCAGGTGGTGTGGCCCCGGGCGCAGATCGACGCGCAGACCGGCGAGAATTCAATCCCGCTAGGGTTGAACGAACAGTTTCAAGTTTAGTTAAACTTGTGTTAACCTCTCCCCGACAGGATCGGTCCATCCGGACGATGCAAGGCGGGACAGGCAAATGGTGGAATGGTTGGCTCTGGCGGCGATAAGCCTGCTTTCCGCAGGTCTGTCGGCGCGATTTCTGCTTGCATCGACGCAGCGCCGCAAGGCTGTTCCGCATGTTCTCGAACCCGGCGGCGGGCAGGGGCATGTCTTTCTCTTCGATGGGGCCGACTTGATCGGCGCCTCGCATGGTGGGGCCGACAAGGATATCCACGATTGGCACGGGCTGCGCGAAAGGCTGGCCGAGGATTTCCCCGGCTTTCCCTCGGACCCCGATCATGTGGAGCAAAGGGGGCAGATCGTAGTCACCCCGATCGACGGGCGCAACGACCGAGACGTGTTCTGCGAATGGGTCGATGGTATCGTCAGGGTCGAACTGCGCCGCCATTGCGCCGCGCTGGACGGAGTCCGGCGCATTCCCGACACCGACCCTTTGCGTCTGGCGATGGATCAGGCGCCCTATCCGGTCTGGTATCTGGACGGCGATGGCGGCATCCGATGGTGCAATGCCGCCTATGTGATGCTGGCGCGCAAGGTACGCGGTCGCAATCCGGAACTGTTCGACCCCCTGTTCCCGGATACCTCGGATATCGGGTCCCCGGGCAAGAAGACCCGGATATCCATCACCATCGGCGAAACCCGGACGAAACTGTGGTTTGACGTGGTGATCGTCCCCCAGGATACGGGATGCCTGTGCTACGCGATGGATATCAACGCGGTTGTGGACGCCGAAATCGCCCAGCGCAATTTTGTGCAGACCCTGGCCAAGACCTTTGCCCAGCTGTCCATCGGTCTGGCGATCTTTGACCGCAACCGGCAACTGGCGCTGTTCAACCCCGCCCTGATCGACCTGACCTGCCTGCCGGCCGATTTCCTCAGCAGCCGACCCGAAGTGTCGAGCTTTTTCGACCGGCTGCGCAATCTCAACATGATGCCGGAACCCAAGAATTATGGCGGCTGGCGCCAGCAGATGAACGACCTGCTGCAAGCGGCGTCGAAAGGCAACTATCAGGAGACCTGGTCGCTGCCCTCGGGCTCGGTCTATTCGGTCAGCGGGCGGCCGCATCCCGACGGGGCGGTGGCCTTTCTGTTCGAGGATATCACCGCCGAGATCACCCTGACCCGCCGGTTTCGCTCCGAGCTGGAACTGGGTCAGGCGGTGCTTGACCATCTGGATGCGGCGATTGCGGTGTTTGCCTCGGACGGGTCGCTGGCCTTCTCCAACGCGGCCTATCACCAGCTGTGGAAATCTGACCCCGAGCGCAGCTTTGCGCAGGTGACAATCCTGGATGCGACCCGAACCTGGCAGGACCTGTGCACCGCCACCCCGGTCTGGGGCGAGATCCGCGACTTTGTCGACAGCCGCGAGAACCGGGTCGAGTGGGAAGGTCAGGTGCAGCTGCGCAGCGGCGCCAATCTCACCTGCACCGTCAGTCCGATTCAGAACGGCTCGACCCTGATCTCTTTCACCACCCTGATCGACGACCTCGCGCGCAGCCCCGCCCAGGCTGAGGGGTGATACCGTCTTGCAGCCGGATTGCGCCGCGGTCATTGTGGCGCCATGACCGCTTCGCCCCTGATCCTGCACCTTGATAACCCCGATGAAACCGCCCATCTGGCCGTGCGTCTGGGTGCCGCTTTGGCACCGGGCGACTGCCTGTTGCTGTCCGGTGAGATCGGCAGCGGCAAGACCCATTTCGCCCGCCATCTGATCCAGTCGCTGCTGCCCGTGGCCGAGGATATCCCCTCGCCCACCTTTACGCTGGTACAGGTCTATGACAGCGCAAGGGGCGAGATCTGGCATAGCGATCTATACCGGCTGACCGGGCTGGACGAGATCGAGGAACTGGGCCTGAGCGAGGCCTTTTCCGACGCGATCACATTGGTCGAATGGCCCGACCGGCTGGGCCCGCTGACGCCGGATCACGCCCTGCATCTGTCTTTCGAAACCGATCCGGCGGATGAGCTGAAACGCCGCCTGACCCTGTCCTGGAGCGATCCCAAATGGGATCCGCGCATCGAGGCGCTGAAATGAGTGACCGCAGCGCGCTTGCCACTGCCTTCCTCGCCGGCACCAGCTGGGCCACTGCCACGCGCGCGCCGCTGGCCGGCGATGCATCGGCCCGCCGCTACGAGCGGCTGACCAACCCCGAAACCGGCCAGACCGCCGTGCTGATGGACGCCCCGCCCGAGCAGGGCGAAACGGTGCACCGATTTGTCGAACTGGCGCGGCATCTGCGCGCCCAGGGCCTCAGCGCGCCCGAGATCCTGGCCGAGGATCCGGCGCAGGGTTTCTTGCTGATCGAGGATCTGGGCGACGATCTGTTTACCCGCGTCATCGCCCGCGACCCGACGCTGGAGGCTCCGCTTTACGAAGCCGCGACCGATCTGCTGGTGGCGCTGCGCGACATGCCTCTGATGGCCGGGCTTGACAGCTATGGCCCGGCTTTGCTGGCCGAAAAGACCGATATCGCCTTCGATCATTACGTGAGCGGGATCACCGGTGACGACGTGAGCGAAACGCGGGACCGCTTCATCGACCGGTTCGGCGACCTGCTGCACCAGACCGTGCAGGGGCCAAAGGTGCTGATCCTGCGGGATTATCACGCTGAAAACCTGATCTGGCTGCCCGATCGCAGCGATCTTGCCCGGGTCGGGCTACTCGATTTTCAGGACGCGGTCGTTGGGCATCCGGCCTATGATCTGGTCAGCCTGTTGCAGGACATCCGCCGCGATGTGCCCGCCCGGATCGAGATGCCGATGATCGCCCGATTCATCGAGGCGACCGGGGCCGACGACCACGAGTTCCGCACCGCCTATGCGGTGCTGGGCGTGCAGCGGAACCTGCGGATCCTGGGTGTATTCGCCCGGTTGTCGCGCGACCTGGGCAAGACCCGGTATCTGGCGCTGATGGCGGCGGTCTGGCGCCATGTGATGCGCGATCTGGAGCATCCTGCAATGGCGGGTATCGCCGACCTGCTGCGCGAAACGCTGCCACCGCCCTCTTCCGAAAATCTGGCCCGACTGCACCCGAGATGACCTCATCCGACCTGCCCGTAATGCTGTTTGCCGCCGGCTTCGGCACCCGCATGGGCGACCTGACCCGTACCCGCCCGAAACCCCTGATCGAGGTGGCGGGCCGCCCGCTGGTCGATCACACGCTAGATCTGGCCCGCGCCGTATCGCCGCCCCGGATCGTGGCCAACCTGCATTACCTCGCTCCGTTGCTGGCGGCGCATCTGGCGCCGCAAGGCGTGCTCTTGTCCCACGAGCAGCCCGACATCCTTGATACCGGCGGCGGGCTGCGGCAGGCCTTGCCGCTGCTTGCGGCCGAGACCGTGTTTACCGCCAATTCCGATGCGATCTGGTCGGGGCCGAACCCCTTTGCCCTGCTGGCCGAAGCCTGGGAGCCGGCGCGTATGGACGCGCTGTTGATGTGCGTTCCGGTGGGACAGGCCATCGGCCATGCCGGGCATGGCGATTTCAGCCGTGATGCACAGGGGCGGATCGAACGCGGCCCCGGGTTGATCTATGGCGGGGTGCAGATCGTCAAGACCGGCGGTTTGGGCGATTTTGACATGCCTGCCTTTTCGCTGAACCTTCTCTGGAACAGGATCGGGGCGGCGGGGCGGCTGTTTGCGCTCGAATATCCCGGACGCTGGTGCGATGTGGGCCATCCCGGCGGAATTGCCCTGGCCGAGGAGATGCTGCGCGATGTTTGACCCCTGCCCGCACCCCCGTGTCTTTGCCCTGCCACCCGGTGTCGATTTTCCGCGGGCGCTGGTACAAGGGCTGCGCCAGCGCGCTGCCGGGCAGGCGCCGCATGTGCTGGCGCGGGCGCAGGTGGTGGTCAACACCCACCGGATGGAGCGGCGCATCCGCGCGCTGTTCGATGCCGGGCCGGCAACGCTGTTGCCGCGGGTGTCGCTGGTCACCGATCTGACAGCGCTGGGCGCGGTCACCCATCTGCCGCCCGCCATACCGCCGCTGCGGCGGCGGCTGGAACTGGTGCAGCTGATCACGCGCCTCTTGGACCAGCAACCCGACCTGGCGGCGCGCGCCTCGATCTTCGATCTCTCCGACAGCCTTGCCGCGCTGATCGACGAGATGCAGGGCGAGGGAGTCTCCCCCGCCATCATTCGCGCACTGGATGTCAGCGACCAGTCGGGGCACTGGGCGCGCGCGCAGCAATTCATCGCCATCGCCGAGCACTATTTGCGCAGCGGTGACGACGAACTGGACGTGCAGGCCCGGCAAAGGCGCGTGGTCGAGGCGCTGATCGCCGAATGGGCACTGCGCCCGCCCGAGCATCCGGTGATCCTGGCCGGCTCGACCGGATCGCGCGGCACAACCATGCTGCTGATGGAGGCGGTTGCCCGCCTGCCGCAGGGCGCCGTGGTGCTTCCGGGCTATGACTTTGACCAACCGGAGCGGGTCTGGGACGGGCTCGAGGACGCGCTGACCGCCGAGGATCATCCCCAGTTCCGCTTTGCCCGGCTGATGGCGCGGCTGAACCTGACGCCGGATCAGATCGCGCCCTGGTCGGATGACGTGGCCCCCTGCCCGGCCCGCAACCGGCTGGTGTCGCTGGCGCTTCGCCCCGCACCGGTGACCGACGCCTGGATGAGCGAGGGACCGCAGCTAGAGGGCATCGACACCGCCACCCGCGACATCACCCTGATTGAGGCGGCCAGCCCCCGGGACGAGGCGCTGGCCATCGCCCTGCGCCTGCGTCAGGCGGCAGAGGATGGTCAAAGCGCGGCGCTGATCACCCCCGACCGGATGCTGACGCGGCAGGTCAGTGCCGCGCTTGACCGCTGGAACATCCTGCCCGATGACAGCGCCGGCCTGCCGCTGCACCTGTCACCTCCGGGCCGGTTCCTGCGCCATGTGGCGGCGCTGTTTTCCGCGCGGCTGGATGGCGAAGCCTTGCTGAGCGTGCTGAAACACCCGCTGTGTCACACCGGAGAGGGCCGCAACGAACACCTGCTGCACACCCGCGATCTGGAACTGGACCTGCGCCGCAACGGCCCACCCTTTCCCGGTGTCGGCGATCTGGCCGCGTTCGCCACCCGCCGCGAGGTGCCCGAAGGCTGGACCAACTGGGTCGCCCGCTGTTTCTGCGACCAGCATGTCACCGGCACCCTGCCACTGATCGACTGGGTCGACCGCCTGCGCCAGTTGGCCGAGGCGCTGTCGGCGGGCACCGAGGGCGGCACTGGCAGCTTGTGGGAACAGAAGGCAGGGCAAGAGGCGCTGGCCATCGTCACCGCTCTGGCCGACGAGGCCCCGCATGGGGGCGAGATGGACGCCCGGGATTTCGCCGATCTGCTGGGCGGGCTGTTGTCCACGGGCGAGGTACGCGACCGCGACGCGCCCTATCCCGGCATCATGATCTGGGGCACGCTCGAGGCGCGGGTGATGGGGGCCGAGCTGTTGATCCTGGGCGGGTTGAACGAAGGCAGCTGGCCCGAATCCCCGGCCCCCGACCCCTGGCTGAACCGTCGCATGCGCCATGATGCGGGCCTGTTGCTGCCGGAACGCCGCATCGGCCTGTCGGCACATGATTTCCAGCAGGCCATCGGCGCGCCCGAGGTCTGGCTGACCCGCGCCAAACGCTCGGACGATGCCGAAACCGTGCCCTCGCGCTGGCTGAACCGGCTGACCAACCTGTTGCAGGGCCTGCCCGATCAGGGCGGTGCCGCGGCGCTGTCCGAGATGCGGGCGCGTGGCCGCCGCTGGCTGTCGATGGCAGAGGCGCTGGAGGAGGCCCCGCGCAGCGCCCCCGCCCCGCGCCCCTCGCCCAGGCCCCCGCTGGCGGCACGGCCCCGGCAATTGTCGGTGACCGAGATCAAGAAGCTGATCCGCGATCCTTACGCGATCTATGCCCGGCATGTGCTGCGGCTGAAACCGCTGGACCCGCTGGTGCAGGCGCCCGACGCGCTGTTGAGGGGGATCGTGATCCACGAGATCCTGGAGAGTTTCGTTCGCGACAGCGTGCTGGACATGGCCCTGCTCAATCGCGACACCTTCCTGAAACGTGCGGCCACGATGTTGGAGGAGCTGGTTGCCTGGCCCACGGCACGGGCGCTGTGGCTGGCACGGCTCGACCGGGTGGCCGATGCCTTCCTGCTCTCTGAGGAGGCCCGGCGCGCCGATGCCGGCCCGATCGCCTTCGAGGCGCGGATGCGCAAACAGCTCGACGGGCTGGATTTCACCCTGACCGGGCGGGCCGACCGGATCGACCGTACCGAACGCGGCTCGCTGTGTCTTTACGACTACAAGACAGGGGCACCGCCCAGCGAAAAGCAGCAGGCGAAATTCGACCGGCAGCTGTTGATCGAGGCCGCGCTGGCCGAGGAAGGCGGGTTCGAGGGGATCGACCCGGCCCCGGTGGCGCGCGCGGTCTTTATCGGCATGGGCGGCAGTTACAAAGAGGTGCCAGCCCCGCTGGACGCCGAACCCCCGGCCAGGGTCTGGGCCGAGCTGCACCAGCTGATCGGCGCCTATTTCGAGCCAGATCAGGGCTTTACCGCGCGCCGGATGCTGCACAAGGACAGCGATGCCGGCGATTACGATCATCTGGCCCGGTTCGGCGAATGGGACCGCAGCGCCACGTCCGAACCCGAGGATCTGACATGAGCGCCCGCAACGCGGCAACCGAACGGCAGGTACAGGCCGCGCGGCCCGATACCTCGACCTGGCTGGCGGCAAATGCCGGTTCTGGCAAGACCAAGGTGCTGACCGACCGGGTGGCGCGGCTGTTGCTCAGCGATGTGCAGCCGCAGCACATCCTGTGCCTGACCTATACCAAGGCAGCGGCCAGCGAGATGCAGAACCGCCTGTTCAAGCGGTTGGGCGAATGGGCGATGCTGGCCGATGCGCCGCTCAGGGCGCAATTGTCGGATCTGGGGGTGCCGGGGGCGATCGACGACGCGCGGCTGGCCCATGCCCGTACCCTGTTTGCCCGCGCCATCGAAACGCCCGGCGGGCTCAAGATCCAGACCATCCACTCGTTCTGCGCCACGCTCTTGCGCCGGTTCCCGCTTGAGGCCAAGGTCAGCCCGCAGTTCTCTGAAATGGAGGACCGCGCCGCCGCCCTGCTGCGCGAAGAGATCGTCGAGGATCTGGCCGCCGGCCCGCAAGCGGCGCTGGTCTCGGATCTGGCCCGCCACATCACCGATACGGATTTCGCCAGTCTGACCGCCGCCATCTGCCAGCAACGCGCGGCCTTTGCCCAACCGCTGGACTGGGCCGGGCTGCTGACCCTGTTCGATCTGCCCGAGGGGTTCGACACCCAGGCGCTGCTCTCCTCGGTCTTTCTGGGGGGCGAGGTTGAACTGATCCGTGCCCTCCTGCCTGCGCTGATGGGCAGCGGTTCCAATGACCAAAAGGCCGCCGCGCGGCTTGCCGCCTTTACCCGGCCAACGCTCGACGGGCTGATCGTGCTCGAACAGGTGCTGTTGACCGGCGCCAGCGCTAAATCACCGTTCTCGGCCAAGATCGACAGCTTTCCCACCAAGGGGCTGCGCCAGGGCGCGCTGGCCCGGCAGATGCCGCAGCTCGAGGCGCTGATGCTGCGGGTCGAGGCGGCGCGCGACCAGCGCCTAGCGCTGGCTGCCGCGCAGAAATCGCTGGCGCTACACCGGTTCGCAGCCGTGTTCCTGCCGGAATATGACCGCCGCAAGCAGTTGCGCGGCTGGCTCGACTTTGACGACCTGATCCTTAAGGCGCGGCAATTGCTGACCGATCCGAGCGTCGCGGCCTGGGTGCTTTACCGCCTTGACGGTGGCATCGACCATATCCTGGTGGACGAGGCGCAGGATACCAGCCCCGAGCAATGGGACGTGATCGAAAAGCTGGCGCAGGAATTCACCAGCGGCGAAGGCGCGCGCTCGGGTGTCGAGCGCACCATCTTTGTCGTCGGCGACAAGAAACAGTCGATCTATTCCTTTCAGGGCGCCGACCCGGACGCGTTTGACCGCATGCAGGGAGAATTCGGGCGCAAGCTGCGCGATTCAGGCTCTAACCTCGAAGATCTGACGCTGGAATTCTCGTTCCGCTCGTCCAGCGCGATCCTTGGGCTGGTCGATCTGGTGTTCCGGGACCGGGCACAGGCCGGGTTCCGCAAAGAGTCGTTGCACCGCGCCTTCAAATCCGACCTGCCGGGGCGTGTCGACCTTTGGCCGCTGATCGACAAGGTCGAGGACGAGGAGGACGGCGACTGGACCGATCCGGTGGACCGGCCCGGCGCGCGCCATCACACGGTGATCCTGGCCGAACGGGTCGCCGGGCAGATCAGGGAAATGATCGACCGGGGCGAAACCATCCCGGTCGACGGAGAAACGCCCGGCACCTTTGCGCGGCGGCGGGTCCGGCCCGGAGATTTCCTGATCCTGGTACAGCGCCGATCCGACCTGTTTGCCGAGATCATCCGCGCCTGCAAGGCGGCGGGCCTGCCCATCGCGGGGGCCGACCGACTCAAGGTCGGGGCCGAACTGGCGGTCAAGGACCTGGCCGCCCTGCTCAGCTTTCTGGCCACGCCCGAGGACGACCTGTCGCTGGCCACGGTTTTGAAATCGCCGCTGTTCGGGTGGAGCGAACAGCGGCTCTTCGATCTGGCGCATCGCCGAAGCGAACGCTACCTGTGGGCGGCTCTCAGGGCGCGCCGGGCCGAGTTTGCCGAAACGCTGGCCGTGCTCGACGACCTGCGCGGACAGACCGATTTCCTGCGCCCCTATGACCTGATTGAGCGGATCCTGACCCGGCATGACGGGCGCCGCAAACTGCTGGGCCGATTGGGCGCCGAGGCCGAGGACGGGATCAACGCCCTGCTCAGCCAGGCGCTGGCCTATGAACGATCGGACATTCCCAGCCTGACCGGGTTCCTGGTCTGGATGCAGACCGACGATCTGGAGATCAAGCGCCAGATGACCGGGGTGGGCGACATGATCCGGGTGATGACGGTGCACGGCTCCAAGGGGCTGGAGGCACCCATCGTGATCCTGCCCGATACCGCCCAGCGCCGCGCACCGCGTGATGCCGAGATCATGCTGGCCGAAGGCACGCCGCTGTGGCGGGTGCCGCGCGACAGCTCTCCGGCGCTGCTCTCGACCGCGCGCGAGGCGGCGCAGTCGCGCGAGATGAACGAGCGGCTGCGGCTGTTGTATGTGGCCCTGACACGGGCGGAAAAGTGGTTGATCGTGGCGGCGGCAGGCGATCTGGGCAGCGATGGCAACAGCTGGTACCAGGCGGTTGCGAACGCGATGGCCGAGGCCGGGGCGACCGGGACCGAGGGCGATATCCTGCGGCTGGAACATGGCGACTGGACCGCGCCTGCGCTGGTCGAGGAACGCGCCACGCCTTATACGGCCGAGACACCGCCGGACTGGGCCAGCCGCCCGGCGCCTGCGCCCGTGGCGGCGGTCAAGACCATCGCGCCCTCGGATCTGGGCGGCGCCAAGGCCCTGCCCGGCGAGGCCGGTCAGGACGAAGAAGCCGCCAAGGCGCGCGGCAGCCAGTTGCACCTATTGCTGGAACATCTGCCCGGCACCGATCCGGCGGGCTGGCAGGATCATGCGCGGCGCCTGTTGCCCGATCTTGATGCCCTGCTGCGCGACGATCTGCTTGCCGAGGCACGCGGCGTGCTCAACTCTCCGGCGCTGGCCGAAATCTTTGCCCCCGGCACCCTGGCCGAGGTGCCGATTACCGCGCCGCTGGGGGCAAGGCGCTTGCACGGAGTGATCGACCGGTTGCTGATCGGTGATAGTGAAATCGGCGTCGTCGACTTCAAAAGCAACGCGGTGGTGCCCGCCCGGCCCGAAGCCTGCCCCGAGGGGCTGTTGCGGCAGATGGGCGCCTATGCCTACGCGTTGGAACAGGTCTATCCCGGCCATACCATCCGCACCGGTATCCTCTGGACTCGCACCGCGCAGATCATGTGGCTGCCTCACGATCTTGTGGCCGCTGCCCTGGGTCGCATCCAGATATCTTGACCTCCCCCCATCGGGAACCTACCTTTCCGGCCCAAGTGCATCCCTTTTTGGAGACAGTCCATGTCCACCGTAGCCGTCACCGACGCAACCTTCGACGCCGAAGTCAAGAATTCGGACATCCCCGTAGTGGTGGATTTCTGGGCCGAATGGTGCGGCCCCTGCAAACAGATCGGCCCCGCCCTGGAAGAGCTGGCAACCGAATATGCCGGCAAGGTGAAGATCGCCAAGGTCGATGTGGACAGCAACCCCAATGCCGCCGCCGCCATGGGCGTGCGCGGCATTCCGGCTCTGTTCATCTTCAAGGATGGTCAGGTCGTCTCGAACCGCGCCGGCGCGGCGCCGAAAGCGGCGCTGCAGAACTGGATCGACAGCTCGATCTGAGGCCGGTTTCACGGTATGAACCAAGAGGCGCCCCGCATCGGGCGCCTCTTTTTCGTTCCGATCACGGGCGATGGCAGGAGAGGCAGAATGGCTAAGACGCGCGTATTGGTGGAATTCGGCATGGGCAGTTCGCTCAGGCGCGAGGATTATACCGAGGCGGCGCTGCGCGCTCTCAAGGACGCGCTGTGGCACAACTCGGTCAACATGGCCGAGCTGTTCGGCTTTCCGAAAGAGGCGATGATCGTCGATGCCGAGATTGGCGTGCAGCGGCCCGAGGCGGTGGATAACGTAGCGCTGGCGGCAGTGTTTCCCTATGGCCAGCCCAATATAACGGTCCGGCAAGGCGGGCTGGACATCGACAAGCCGCAGGGCGGCGGACGCACGGTCATCGCCAATGCGGCGGTCGTCGTTTCCTTTGACATGGAGGCGGTGGGATGAGCGATCATCGGATGATCCTTGAGATGGGCACAGGTAATGACCTCTATGGTCAGGATTATACCAAGGCGGCGCGACGGGCGGTTCAGGACGCTCTGCACCATTCCTCGATCACGCTGTTTTCGAAACTGGGGATCGATCACGGACAGATGCGGGTGCAGGTGACTATCGGCGTGCAGCGACCTGATCAGGTCGATTGCGATGCCGTCGCCGCCGAACTGCCGCGTGGGGTTGCCACGGTGTGCGCGGTGCTGGGTGGGTTGGACGTGGCGGACCCGGATGCCGGAACCCACCATGTCGTGGCAACTGCCGCGATCGAGGCGTACCTGCCCTCCCTTGCGGGCAAATATCAGCTGACACGGAACGATCCGGTCTGAACACCCTCAGCCGAGCGTGAGCAGGAGGGACAGCGCAAAGGGGCTTGTGCGAATCCTTTATTTCGATAAAACGCGAAATATGGAAATAACGATTCCCCTCCGCCTGTCCACCCTTGGGCACCCGCAACGGCTCGCCGTGTTCCGCCTGCTGATGCGGCGCTATCCGGGCCGCGTCGCCGCCGGTGAAATCGGCACCGCGCTGGATGTGAAGCCCAGCACATTATCGTCATATCTTTCTGCTTTGGTGCAGGTGGGGCTGGTGACCCAGACCCGCGAGGGCACCTCGCTGCTTTACCAGGTGGATATGGACGGGATGCGTGAGACGATGAATGGGCTGTTCCTGGATTGCTGCCGGGGCCGCCCTGAATTGTGCGCGCCAACCGATCTTTCCAACTTCGCGACGAGCCCACTCATGACCCACCCGGCCTTCAATGTCCTGTTCATCTGCACCGGCAATTCCGCCCGCTCGATCTTTGCCGAGACCCTGTTGCGGGACGAAGGCGGTGACCGGTTCAACGTCTTTTCAGCAGGGACCAGGCCCTATTCCGAGCTGAACCCCCACGCGGTCGAGGTGCTGCGCGCCAAGGGTCATGACGTGACCCGCCTGCGCGCCAAGAATATTGCGGAATTTACCACCCCCGAGACGCCGAAGTTCGATTTCGTCTTTACCGTCTGCGACCGCGCCGCAAACGAGGAATGCCCGGCCTGGCAGGGGCAACCGATCTCGGCCCATTGGGGCATGCCTGACCCGGTCAAGGCCGAGGGCAATGGCGCGCAGAAAAGCCTCGCCTTTCAGCAGGTCTATGGCACGCTCAGAAACCGCATTCGCGCATTCGCTAACCTGCCTTTCGAGCAGCTTGACCGGATTTCCCTGCAACGCGCGGTCGATGATCTGGGCCGCGAGGCCTGACCCGATCCGATCCGATTTTTCAAAGGAATTATCATGACCGTTTACGCACTGAATGGACTTGGCCGTATGGGCAAGCTGGCCCTGAAACCGCTGCTGGAGCGCGGCGCAGAAATCGCCTGGATCAACGATGCGGTGGGCAGCCCCGAGATGTTCGCGCATCTGCTGGAATTCGACACCGTACATGGGCGCTGGCAGGCCGAATTCGGCTGGGATGACCAGTCGATCACCATCGACGGCACCCGGATTCCGGTCCACACCAGCCGCCGGATCGAGGATCTGCCGCTGAATGGGGTGGATGTGGTGATCGACTGTACCGGCGTCTTCAAGACCGAAGCGAAACTGACCCCCTATTTCGATGCGGGCGTCAAAAAGGTGGTGGTCTCGGCCCCGGTCAAAGATGGCGATACGGCAAACATCGTCTATGGCGTGAACCACGATATCTACGAGCCTGCGCGCCACCGGATCGTCACCGCCGCCAGCTGTACCACCAACTGCCTGGCGCCGGTGGTCAAGGTCCTGCACGAAGGGGTCGGGATCAAGCACGGCTCGATCACCACGATCCATGATGTCACCAATACCCAGACCATCGTCGACCGCCCGGCCAAGGACCTGCGTCGGGCGCGCTCGGCGCTGAATTCGCTGATCCCCACCACCACCGGCAGCGCCACCGCGATCACGCTGATCTATCCCGAACTCAAGGGGAAGCTGAACGGCCATGCGGTGCGGGTGCCGTTGCTGAATGCCTCGATCACCGATTGCGTGTTCGAAGTCGCCCGCGACACCAGCGCCGAAGAGGTCAACGCGCTGTTCAAGGCCGCGGCCGAGGGGCCGCTGAACGGCATCCTGGGATATGAGGAGCGGCCGCTGGTCTCGGCCGATTACACCAACGATCCGCGATCCTCGATCGTGGATGCGCCCTCGACCATGGTGGTGAATGGCACCCAGGTCAAAATCTATGCCTGGTATGACAACGAGATGGGCTATGCTCACCGGCTGGTCGATGTGGCCATCATGGTGGGTGACAGCCTGTGACCCGGGCCCCGTCCGAGCGTGGCGGGTTGTCGGCCTATATCGCTGTCACCGCCGCCTATTGGGCCTTCATGCTGACCGATGGCGCCCTGCGCATGCTGGTGCTGCTGCATTTCCACATGATGGGCTTCAGCCCGGTGCAGCTGGCCTATCTGTTTGTGCTCTACGAGGTCGCGGGCATGGTCACCAACCTGTCGGCGGGCTGGATCGCGGCGCGGTTCGGGCTGGCGGCCACGCTCTATGCCGGGCTGGCGCTTCAGGTGGGTGCGCTGGTGGCCTTGTCGCAACTGGATCCGGGCTGGCAGATTGCCACATCGGTGGCCTTTGTCATGGTCGTGCAGGGCCTGTCCGGCGTGGCAAAGGACCTGGCCAAGATGTCCTCGAAATCGGCGGTCAAACTGCTGGCGCCAAAACAGGGCGACGGGTTGTTTCGCTGGGTCGCGGTGCTGACAGGGTCAAAGAACGCGGTCAAAGGCGTGGGGTTCCTTCTGGGCGCCGTTCTGCTTGGGTTCGCCGGTTTCACCGCTGCAACACTGGGCATGGCGGCGATCCTGGCGGTGATCCTGCTGGCGGTGCTGGTCGCCATGCCTGCCGGCCTGCCCAAGGGCCGCAAGGGGGCCAAGTTTTCCGAGGTCTTCTCCAAATCCGCCAATATCAACTGGCTCTCGGCGGCGCGGGTGTTCCTGTTCGGCGCCCGCGACGTGTGGTTCGTGGTCGGCATCCCGGTCTATTTCTACGCGGTCCTGTCCGACGGCAGCGAGGCGGGCAACCGCGCCGCGTTCTTCATGATCGGCAGCTTCATGGCGGGGTGGATCGTGTTCTATGGCGCGATACAGGCCTCGGCCCCGCGCCTGCTGCGCGCCGCATCGCGGGGTGAGGACGGGTTGATCGCAGCCGCCCGCCATTGGGCGGCCTGGCTGGCCCTTGTTCCCGCAGTTCTGACGGGCGCGACCTTGATTTCCAGCGGACCACAGCCCTGGCTGACGGCGGTTCTGGTATCGGGCCTGCTGGTGTTTGGAGCACTCTTTGCCGTCAATTCCTCGCTGCATTCCTATCTGATCCTCGCCTTTTCCAAGGACGAGCGGGTCACCATGGATGTGGGGTTTTACTATATGGCAAATGCGGCGGGGCGGCTGTTGGGCACGCTTTTGTCCGGGCTGACCTATCAGCTGGGCGGGGTACCCGCCTGCCTGGGAACCGCGGCGGTGATGGTGGCGCTCAGCGCGCTGGCCGCCGGTCGGCTACAGGTGGCACCGACCCCCAGATCGGCCTGAGCCAAGGCCCACAATAGAAAAAGCCGCCCGAAACACGAGCGGCTATTCTAACGTCGATCCGTGGGGAAAGGATCAGATCTTGGCGATGTCGGCACGGCTCAGGCCAATGTCGTCCAGCTGGGCGTCGGTCAGAACCGACAGCGCCTTGCGGGTGCGGCGCGAGTCGTTCCAGGATGCCACGGCTTCTTTCGCCGAGTAGAAGAAATCCACCACGCGGAGAACGGTGACTGCTCCGAGCGGCGCTGTGGTGCTGGTGGTATATGCCATTTGCGCGTTCCTTTGAATGAAACAGCCGACCCTGCGTCGGTTGTGAGCCTCAGATAGGGGATGGATCCGAGTCTTACAAATGCCCGCTCGGCAGGCCCGAAATGCAATCCGTGCATAACTTGTGGGCAATATGCATAACTTGCCCTCGCGCACGCGACGGCCCATATACGGGCGCAACACAGGATGGAGGCATTCATGGCAGACGATCAATTCCCGGGCTGGCACGGCACCACGATCATCGGCGTCAAGAAGGGCGGCGAGGTTGTCATCGCGGGCGACGGTCAGGTCAGCCTGGGCCAGACCGTGATCAAGGGCACCGCCCGCAAGGTACGCCGCCTGTCGCCGGGCGGCTATCACGTGGTCGCGGGCTTTGCCGGATCGACCGCCGACGCCTTTACCCTGCTCGAACGGCTGGAAGCCAAGCTGGAGGCAACGCCCGGCCAACTGGCGCGCGCCTCGGTCGAGCTGGCCAAGGACTGGCGCACCGACAAGTATCTGCAAAAGCTCGAGGCGATGCTGATCGTCAGCGACGGTCAGGACATGTTCGTGATCACCGGCGCGGGCGACGTGCTGGAGCCAGAACATGACGTGGCCGCCATCGGCTCGGGCGGGAATTTCGCGCTGGCCGCCGCGCGGGCGATGATGGACAGCGACAAGAGCGCCGAGGAAGTGGCCCGTGCCGCCATGGCGATCGCCGCCGACATCTGCGTCTATACCAACGGCAACCTGACCGTCGAGAAGATCGCGAAATAAGTGAGGCCGCGCCAGTGGCGCGGCCTCGCGGGCGGAGAGAGTGAGTGGTGGCGCCCGTTAGAGCATGTCGCGAAAAAGTGGGAACCGGTTTTTCGCTCCCCGGACATGCGAGATCAAAATGTTAGAGCGTGCAGCGTGAATGCGAATGAACGCGACACGCTCTAGTTAATCTTGGCGACGCCCAGCGGCACACCGGCCACGTCGCACCAGATGTAGACTTCGTTATAGGCGGAAACATCCCAGGTCGGCGGCACCGCATATCGCTGCTTTCCGGTCAGCGACAGCAGCGCACCCAGCTTGGTGTCCGGATCGTACTTGCCGTCCTTGCCGAATGCGACGCGCGGGTCCGGACCGCCATCGAGAGAGAAATCGTCACCCAGTTCGACAACATAGCGTTCGCCATCTTTCACCAGCTTCACCGAGCCCGAGGTGACATGGTTGGAGCGGCCTTCAAAGTGACCCTTGGTGCCGCCGGCAAAGGCGGCGGTGCTGGAAGCAAGCGCCACGGCAACGCCGGCAGCGGTAGCAAACAAAGAACGACGGGTGATCATGAGTGGTGAATTCCCTTGGTTGGACTTTGCGTCTTGTGCGCATAGAGAGGAATAAGCTTGCAGGAGCCTTTCGGAAAGGTTGCCTCACGCATAGCTGAAAGCACGTGTCCTGCGGTGAACGCCGCGTGATCGGCTTGTGTTTTCGGCCCCCATGCTTAGGTTCCGGAACGCAACAACGAGATTGAGAGCACATGACCGACCTGACCCCGCGCGAGATCGTCTCGGAGCTTGACCGTTTCATCATCGGCCAGAAAGACGCCAAACGCGCCGTCGCCGTGGCGCTGCGCAACCGCTGGCGGCGCAAGCAGCTGGCCGACGATCTGCGCGACGAGGTATACCCCAAGAACATCCTGATGATCGGCCCCACCGGGGTCGGCAAGACCGAGATCAGCCGCCGCCTGGCGAAACTCGCGCGCGCGCCCTTCATCAAGGTCGAGGCGACCAAGTTCACCGAGGTCGGTTATGTCGGGCGCGATGTGGAACAGATCATCCGCGACCTTGCCGATGCCGCCATCGTGCAAACCCGCGACTATATGCGGGACGAGGTCCGCGCCCGCGCCCATAAGGCGGCCGAGGACAGGGTGATCACGGCCATTGCTGGCGAGGATGCGCGCGAGGGCACCCGCGAGATGTTCCGCAAGAAGCTGAAATCGGGCGAGTTGGACGATACCGTGATCGAGCTGGAAGTCGCCGATGGCGCGAACCCGATGCCGATGTTCGAAATCCCGGGCCAGCCGGGCGGCAATATGGGCATGATGAATCTGGGTGACCTGTTCGGCAAGGCCTTTGCCGGGCGCACCACCCGCAAGAAACTGCGCGTGGCTGACAGCTATGAAATCCTGATCGGGGAAGAGGCCGACAAGCTGCTGGATGACGAGCTGGTCAACAAGACCGCGCTGGAAGCGGTCGAACAGAACGGTATCGTGTTTCTGGACGAGATCGACAAGGTCTGCGCTCGCTCGGACGCGCGCGGGGCCGATGTCAGCCGCGAGGGCGTGCAGCGCGACCTGCTGCCGCTGATCGAGGGCACTACTGTCAGCACCAAATACGGGCCGATCAAGACCGACCATATCCTGTTCATCGCCAGCGGGGCCTTTCACATCGCCAAGCCCAGCGACCTGCTGCCCGAATTGCAGGGTCGGCTGCCGATCCGGGTGGAGCTGCGCGCGCTGACCGAAGAGGATTTTGTGCGCATCCTGACCGAAACCGACAATGCGCTGACCCTGCAATACACGGCGCTGATGGGCACCGAGAACGTGGCCGTTACCTTTACCCCCGACGGTATCGCGGCGCTGGCCCATATCGCCGCCGAGGTGAACCAGAGCGTCGAAAATATCGGTGCGCGGCGGCTTTACACCGTGATGGAGCGGGTGTTCGAGGAACTGTCCTTTACCGCGCCCGACCGGTCGGGCGAGGCGGTGACGGTGGATGCCGGTTTTGTCGATACCAATCTGGGAGAGCTCACACGCTCGACCGACCTGAGCCGTTACGTTTTGTAACAGACGGGGTTTCGCCGGAACGAGGGTTTGAAATGCGGATTCGGGTTGCGATCATCCTGAGTGTCGCGCTGTTGTCGGCCTGTACCGACCGCAGCTATACGCCGATCACGCCCGAGGCATTGGCGGTGGGCAGCCCCGCCACGATCTTTGCCGCGACCACCCGGGTGCAAAAGGACGACGGATCCTTTGGCCCTGACCGTGCCGACAACCTGAGCCTGCTGGAACTGACCGTCTCGATCCCGCCCGACCGTCGCCCCGGGCGGCTCGATTTCGGCTATGGCCGGGCCAACCCGGAAAAACAGTTCATCCTGGCCGGGCAGACGGTGTTCGACCAGCCCGAAGCGTTTCGCGCCCGGTTAAAGCAAGAGCTTGCGCGACAACCGGCAGGACAGCGCGAGCTGACTCTGTTCGTGCATGGCTTCAACTCGACCCAGACAGAAACCGCCTATCGCGCCGCCCAGCTGGCCCATGACATCGAGATGCCGGGGTCGCTGATGGTCTATTCCTGGCCCAGCAAGGGTCATGCGCTGGGCTATGCCTATGACGCCGACAGCACGGTGTTTGCCCGCGACGGGCTGGAAACCGTGCTGCGCAGGCTGGGCGAACAGCGGATCGACCGGCTTGCGGTTGTTGCCCATTCGATGGGCTCGTTCCTGTTGATGGAAGCGTTGCGCCAGATCGAGATCGCCACCCCGGGCTGGTCCGCGCGTCATCTGGACGGGGTCATCCTGATCTCGCCCGATCTGGATCTCGACGTGTTCCGCAGCCAGATGCGCCGGATCAAGACCGTGCCACAGCCCTTTGTGGTGATGGCCTCGGAAAAGGACAACGTGCTGAACCTGTCGCGACACCTGCGCGGCAAGCAAAGCAGCGAGCGGCTGGGTCAGATCGGCTCGGCCGCGCTGATCACCGACCTGCCGGTCGCGGTGATCGACACCAGCCAGTTTTCGGACGAGGCGGAATCGGGTCATTTCATCGCCGCCACCTCGCCGACGCTGCTGGCGATGATCGCCGAGGCGCGCAACATGACCGACCTGTTCGAGGCGGGAAACGTTCCGCTGGAACGCGCTTTTCCCGGGATCGTCTCCTATGCGCGCGACACGCTGGACGTGGTGATCGAGAATAACGACCGCTAACCCCGGTTGCGCCTGAGATAGACGTAATAGGCGCCCTCGCCACCATGGCTGATATGGGCTGGTGTGACCTGCAATACCGCCTGTGCCAGCGGCGGCAGCGACAGCCATTGCGGCACCTGATGGCGCAACACGCCACGCGGGGTGGGGATGGGGCCGGGTTCGTCGCGATATTTGCCCTTGCCGGTGACAACCAGAACCAGCCGCTTGCCCTGGGACTGGGCGGTCAGGATGAAGCGGATCAGGGCAGGGTGGGCGGTATCGACGCGCATGCCGTGCAGGTCCAGCTTGCCCTCGGGTTTCAGCTTGCCGCGCCGCATCCTTGTATAGGCCTTTGGGTCCATCTGCACCGGCGTGCGCGACAGCCGCTCGCTGAGCGATGGCGACAGCGCATGGCGCCCCGGTTTGGCGCGCGCGGCCTGGCCCAGTTCAAACGGCTCCAGAGGCACCGGAAGCGGTTTGGTGGGCTTCGGTTTCGGCAGGGTCTGGGGATGCACCCCGTCCACGCGTTCGGGATGCAGGCGATCCGCCTGCCGCACGACCTTGCGCCAGAGGTCGATTTCATCCCGTGTCAGCTTTCTCCGGGTCATCAGTACCCGTCCGGCAACAGGGCATAGGCGCGCTGGATCGGCAGCAAAACCACCATGCGGCCCGGGTCGCGCAACGTGCCCGCCGCCTGTCCCGCCGCGTCTCCGGTGCCAAAGAAGATATCGGCCCGCTGAGCCCCCTTGATGGCCGAGCCGGTATCCTGCGCCACCATCAGGCGCCGCATCAGGCCGGCACCGTTCTTTTCGACCCAGACCGGCGCGCCCAGCGGCGTATAGGCGGGATCGACCGCGATCGACCGCAACGGCGTCACCGACCGGTTCATCGCCCCGACAGGCCCCAGATCCGAGGGCAGGTGCCGCAGCTCGCGAAAGAAAACGTAAGACGGGTTGTGATAAAGCAGCTCGGTCCCGGCCTCGGGGTTGCGCCGCACCCAGTTCTTGATCACCTGGGCGCTGACCTGATGGGCGGAATAGACACCGCGCCGTACCAGTTCGACCCCGATCGAGCGATAGGGATGCCCATTGGCACCGCCATAGCCGACCCGCACGGTCTGGCCATCGGGCAAGCGAATGCGGCCCGAGCCCTGGATTTGCAGAAAGAACAATTCGACCGGGTCATCGACCCAGGCAATCTCGAGCCCGCGATTGTCCATCACACCGCTGGTGAGGATCTGGCGCCTTTCCAGCCATGGATTGCTGGCGCGCGCCTCGGGCGGCATCTTGTAGACCGGATAGCGAAAGCGGGACGAGGGGAACCGCGCGCCCTCAAGCTCGGGTTCGAAATAGCCGGTGAACAGCGCGTCCTGCCCGTCTTCTATCAGGACCGGGCGAAACAGCAGCTCGAAGAAACCGCGCGCGGTTTCGGGCGTCGCCTCGCGCGCCATGGCGCACAGGCTGCGCCAGTCGGGATCATTGAACTGATCGCAGGTGTTCAGAAAGGTCGACAGCGCGGCCGCGTGGTCATCCTCTGCCCAGCCGTCCAGCTGGGCAAAGGAAAGAACGGTATGCGTCGTCTCTGCCGCTCCGGCTGAGGCGGTCATCATGGCACCTGCCAGAACAGCCGACCGGAGCGCGCCAATCATGCGTCCGTGGCGACAAGCAGCCAGTTCGGATCGTCGGTGCCCATGACGCGGGCAAAGGTCCAGACGTCCTTTTGCCGTTTCACCGCCGTGGGGCTGCCTTCGATCACATCGCCGCCCCGGTCACGCACGACCGAGGTCAGCTCGCCCACAAAGCGCATGGTGATCTCGCCTCGATTGCTGTCCTTGTCGAAATGCACATCCTGGATCGAGGTTTCACGTACACCGATGAATTCGGCCTCGATGGTCAGGCCCTGATCTTCGCGCGCGGCGACCACGCCAACGAAGGTTTCAAACACCTCTTCGGTCAGGAACGGTTCGATCTCGTCCAGATTGCCGCGCTCGAATCCCATCACGATCATCTCGTAGGCGCCACGCGCGCCCTGTACGAATTCGCTGACCGAAAAGGCGGGTTCGATCCGTTTCATTGCCGCAAG
Organism: Ruegeria pomeroyi DSS-3; assembly: GCF_000011965.2. Lineage (NCBI taxonomy): Bacteria > Pseudomonadati > Pseudomonadota > Alphaproteobacteria > Rhodobacterales > Roseobacteraceae > Ruegeria > Ruegeria pomeroyi. The sequence goes on from NC_003911.12 coordinate 4,101,715, forward strand.
GGCCTGGGCTTGCGGGCTGTCCTCGGGGACATGGTCGGTGATATCGCGGTCAGGGCCGCCTTCGATCACCTCGAAATCACGCCGGGTGCGGTTCTCCGGTTGCTGCGGCACGGGCGGCTTTTCGAACCCCTCACGGGTTCCAAGCACGCTTTTCAGGCGCAGAATCAGAAAAATGGCAATGCCGGCCAGCACAAGAAGCTGGATCAGGGGAGAGTTCATTATGTCCTCGGTCTCGGGCCAGAAACTTTGTAACCTGGGCTTAGGATCACTATGTAGGCAACGGTTGGGGGCAAGTCCACCATTGACCATAGGCGAAAGGACGCGCTGAATGTATCTGTTTCTGGCCTTCCTGCTGGTTCCGATCATCGAGATCGCCCTGTTCATACAGGTCGGCGGGCTGATCGGGCTATGGCCGACACTGGCGATCGTGGTGCTGACTGCGGTATTGGGAACCTGGCTGGTCAGGACACAAGGCCGCATGGCGCTGGGCCAATTGAACCGCGCCTTCAACCAGTTGGACGATCCGACCGAGCCGCTGGCCCATGGTGCGATGATCCTGTTTTCCGGCGCTTTGCTGCTAACGCCGGGGTTTTTCACCGACGCTTTGGGATTTGCGCTGCTGGTACCGGGCGTACGGGTCGCGGTCTATCGCTACCTGCGCGCGCGCATTCAGGTCGCCAGTTTTCAGATGGGGCCAGGAATGCGCCAGCCGCATCGTGACGCCGGCGACGTGATCGACGGCGAATGGGAAGAGGTGCGCCCCCATCGCGAACGCGGCGCCGGCCCGTCAGGCTGGGTCGAGGGGCCCGACCGGCATTGAGCCGACCGCGCCAAACTGTTAAGCAGTGGCAAATTTGTAAAGCCGGAGGATTTCATGGCCGAGACCGACGCCGCTGCTGCCCAGCAGCCGCCCCAGATCCAGATGCGTGTATTGGGTCAGTTCATTCGTGACATGTCGTTTGAAAACGTCATGGCGCAGCGCGGGGCCTCGGGCGACGTGCAACCCGACGTCAATGTCCAGGTCAATCTGGATGCCAAGAAGCGCAGCACCGACAACCAGTACGAAATTGCGATCAAGCTGAACATCACCTCCAAGGCCAAGGGCATGGACGATGTGCTGTTCGTGTTCGAGATCGACTATTGCGGCATTTTCCATGTCGAGGGTGTGCCGAACGAGCAGCTGCACCCGTTCCTGTTGATCGAGTGCCCGCGGATGCTGTTCCCGTTCCTGCGCCGCATCGTCAGCGATATCACCCGCGACGGTGGCTATCCGCCGCTGAACCTCGACAATATCGACTTCATGGCGCTGTACCGCTCGGAGCTGGCTCGCCAGCAGGCGGCCGCCCAGGCCGAGCAAAAGGCCGACGCCTGATCCGGAACGCGCGCCTGACCCGGGTCAGGCGCGTTTCCACACCGCGTTTTCCCCCAGTTTCTCGACAAACTCGGCATGCGCCGTGCGCTCTGCCTCGGTGATCCTTGCGGGAAGGGGGGTTGGCCGTGGCATCGCCCGCCAGGCGGTTTCCTGTCCGGGGCCATCGCCCGTTGTCACCGTCGACAGGCCGAAATCGGGCTGCTTGCCACCGATCAGTTCCAGATAGACCTCGGCCAGGATCTCGGCATCCAGCAAGGCCCCGTGCAGCACCCGGTTCGAGTTGTCGATGCCAAACCGCCGGCACAGCGCATCCAGCGTGGCGGGCGAGCCCGGAAATTTGCGCCGGGCCATGCCCAGCGTGTCGATGGCCCGATCGAACGGAATCTCGGGCAGGCCCATCCAGCGCAGTTCGGCATTCAGGAACTTCATGTCGAAGGACGCGTTGTGGATGACCAAATGGGAATCGGCGACGAAATCGCGAAACGCCTGTCCGACTTTGGCAAAGACCGGCTTGTCGCGCAGGGTCACCTGGCCCGGTTCCGGCTGTTGCGGCGGCTCCAGGATATCGGGGCCGATGCCATGCACGCCAAAAGCCTCGGCGGGCATCATCCGTTCGGGATTGATATACTGGTGATAGGTGTTGCCGGTGGCGATGTGGTTCCACAACTCGACCGCGCCAATCTCGACAATGCGGTCGCCGGTTTCAGGGTCGAATCCGGTGGTTTCAGTGTCGAGTACGATTTCACGCATGGATGTTACCCGCCCGTATCTGCCTGACGATATCCTGCACCTGCGCGCGGGCATGGTCCAGCGTGTCGGTCACGATCACGAAATCGGACCGCGCGCATTTTTCTTCGTTCGGCATCTGCTTGGCCCGGATCTGTTCGAACTGTGCCTCGGTCATGGTGCCGCGTGCCATGACACGGGCCTTTTGCTCCTCGGGCGGGATCGAGACACAGGCGACCGCATCCATCGCGGCCTCGCCCCCGGTTTCAAACAACAGCGGGATGTCAAAGACAAGGATATCTGCCGTCGCGCTGTCGCGGAACCGGGCGCGATCCTCGGCCACCAGCGGATGCACGATGGCCTCGATCCGTTTCAACGCCTGCGGGTCCTCGGCAATGATGTGTTTCAGCACCGGGCGGCTGACCGCATCGTCAACCACCGCATCAGGAAAGGCCGCCCGCATTGGCGCTACAGCCGCGCCGCCGCTGGAATAGAGCCTGTGCACCGCCGCATCCGCGTCCCACAGCGCGCAGCCTTCGTCCACGAACATCTGCGCCGTGGTGGATTTACCCATGCCGATGGAGCCGGTCAGCCCAAGTCGAAATGTCATCTGAGCGCGGCCGCGCGCGTGGCCGCATCGACAACCGGGCGCTCGCCAAACCAGCGTTCGAACCCCGGCACCGCCTGATGCAGCAACATGCCCAGCCCGTCGACCGTGGTGCATCCCATCTCTTCGGCTTCTGCCAGAAGACGAGTCTTGAGCGGAGCATAGACCAGATCGGTCACCACCGCATCCGCGCGCAGCCCATCCAGCGGCACCCGCAGCTCCGGCTTGCCGATCATCCCCAGAGAGGTTGTGTTGACCACAAGACGCGCATCCTCGATCACGTTCCCGGCCTGCACCCAATCGGCGACGGTGACCCGCTGGCCGAAATCGTCCTTCAGCTTGTCGGCGCGCACACGGGTGCGGTTGGTAACGATCACCTCGGGCACGCCAGCCTCGGCCAGGGCCGAGATCACCGCCCGCGCAGCGCCGCCGGCGCCAAACACCACCGCCGGCCCCGATTTCGGGTCCCAACCGGGCGCACCTGCGCGCAGGTTTTCCATGAAGCCATAGCCATCGGTATTGTCTGCCAGGATCCGCCCGTCTTCGCGAAAGATCAGCGTATTGACCGCGCCGATCAGCGTGGCCCGATCGGTGATCTGATCGGCAACCGACATCACCGCCTCTTTGTGCGGGATGGTGATGTTCACCCCTACAAAGCCTGCCTTGGGCAGGGTGCGCACCACCTGCGCCAGATCCTGGGGCGCCACATCCATCGGGATGTAATGGCCGTTGATGCCATAGGTTTTGAGCCAGTGGCCATGCAACCGGGGCGATTTCGAATGCGAAATCGGGTGGCCGATCACGCCAGCCAGCGGAATCCGGTTCTCGGTCATGTGTCAATCACTCCGCGCAATGCCAGAAAATTGAGCAGTTCCAACAGGGGCATACCCAAAACGTTAAAGTGATCCCCGTCAATGGTCGAGAACAGGCGAACGCCCTCTTCCTCAAGCTTGTAGCCGCCGACCGCGTGGCGAATGCTGTCCCAGTTGCGCGCCACGTAACCGCTCAGATAGCTGTCGGACAATGCCCGCATCCGCAGCCGGACCTGACCGACATGGCGCCAGACGGGTTGCCCGTTTTCATAGATCACCGCGGCCGACAGCAGCATGTGCCGCTGACCGCTCATCTGTTTCAGTTCCGCCAATGCGGTCTCGGGGCTGTCGGGTTTCGACAACAGCCTGCCCTGAAAGTCGAGCACCTGATCACATCCCAGCACCATGGCGCCGGGATGCTTGTCGCTGATCTTGCGCGCCTTCATCTCGGCCAGGGCATCGGCGATATCGCGCGGCGGTGCACTCTCGGCCAGCAGGGCTGCCTTTACCGATTCTTCATCAACGCGCGGTACATCCTTGGTAAAGGGGACGGCTGCGTTTTCCAGCAGCTGGGCCCGGATGGCCGAGCCGGATGCCAGGATGAGGGGGACAGTCATGTGGAAAACCCCGTGGGAAATCTGGTGATCGCTCTGGTACGGTTTTTCATGCTTTTCGGCTTGACGTGCAAGCCCGGGGAAAACCGATAAATCTCACCCGAGTCGCCCGGGTTCCATCCCATCTGGACAAGGATAACCGCACGAGCAGGGATAACAGGACATATTCATGGTCCTCCACCCGTACTCCCCGATCTTATCCGCCAAGAGAAGTTGATGTAAGCCACTGTTAAAAAATGTAAATGTTTGATGTTTCCACAGACCTCGGAACATTCGCGCAAAGTTTCACACATTGGGGAAAACCGCAGGGAGAGAACAGTTATCCACGAAAACGGAGCGGCCTACAAAACCATCAATCTTTCTTCTTTTCTTTTTTATTATTAGATACGAGGCCAGGACCCCGAAGAGAGACATGATGACCGACCTGCTGTTCACCCTCTACCCATGGGTCAAATCCCTGCACATCATGGCGGTGATCAGCTGGATGGCTGGTCTGTTCTATCTGCCCCGGCTCTTTGTCTATCACGTCGAAAAGGCTGAGAAGGTGCAGGAGGCACCGGCGATCTTCCACGAGATGGAAGAAAAGCTGGTACGCGTGATCATGCGGCCGGCCATGATCGTGTCCTGGGTCTGTGGTCTGATCATGGTTCTGACGCCCGGAATCGTCGACTGGGGCGAGGTCTGGCCCTGGACCAAGGGTGCGTCCGTCATCGCGATGACCTGGTTCCACGAGTGGCTCAACGCGCGTCGCAAGGGCTTTCTAGCGGGGCAGAACCGGCTGACCGGGCGCCAGTACCGGATGATGAACGAGGTACCGACGCTGCTGATGGTGGTGATCGTGCTGTCGGTGATCGTGAAATTCTGATCCCCCTTTGACTCTGCCTGCCAGCGCGCTTATCTAGGGGTCAACGCGCCCGTCCGGGCATCCGTGTCTCCTGTTCACATATTCCGTTCTAGCGCCGCCACAGGGCGGCAGAGGGTCCGTATACGATGACGATCGAATCCCTGAATCTTGCCGATCTCAAGGCAAAGAGCCCCAAGGACCTGCTGTCCATGGCCGAGGAGCTGGAGATCGAAAACGCCTCGACCATGCGCAAGGGCGAGATGATGTTCCAGATTCTGCGCGAGCGCGCGGACGAGGGATGGACCATCGGCGGCGATGGCGTGCTTGAGGTGCTGCAGGACGGCTTTGGCTTTCTCCGCTCGCCCGAGGCGAACTATCTGCCGGGTCCTGACGACATCTATGTCTCGCCCGACATGATCCGCCAGTACAGCCTGCGCACCGGTGATACGGTCGAGGGTGAGATCAAGGCGCCTGACGATAGCGAGCGCTATTTCGCCCTGACCAATGTCACCATGATCAACTTCGAAGATCCCGAGAAGGCGCGCCACAAGATCGCCTTTGACAACCTGACGCCGCTTTACCCCGATGAGCGGCTGAAGATGGAGATCGAGGATCCGACCATCAAGGATCGCTCTGCCCGGGTCATCGACCTGGTCGCACCGATCGGCAAGGGCCAGCGTTCGCTGATCGTGGCGCCGCCGCGGACCGGTAAGACGGTGATCCTGCAGAACATCGCCCACTCGATCGAGCGCAACCACCCCGAGTGCTATCTGATCGTTCTGCTGATCGACGAACGCCCCGAGGAAGTCACCGACATGCAACGCTCGGTCAAGGGCGAGGTGGTGTCCTCGACCTTTGACGAACCGGCGACCCGCCACGTGGCCGTGTCGGAAATGGTGATCGAAAAGGCCAAGCGCCTGGTCGAGCATAAACGAGATGTTGTGATCCTACTCGACTCGATCACAAGACTTGGTAGGGCATTCAACACCGTAGTCCCGTCCTCGGGCAAGGTTCTGACCGGTGGTGTGGATGCTAACGCGCTCCAGCGGCCCAAGCGGTTCTTTGGTGCGGCCCGGAACATCGAAGAGGGCGGCTCACTAACCATCATCGCAACCGCGCTGATCGACACCGGCAGCCGGATGGACGAGGTGATCTTTGAAGAGTTCAAGGGTACCGGCAACTCGGAACTGGTGCTGGATCGCAAGATCGCAGACAAGCGCGTGTTCCCGGCCATCGACATCCTGAAATCCGGAACCCGGAAAGAGGACCTGCTGGTCGACAAGGGCGATCTGCAAAAGACCTTTGTCCTGCGTCGTATCCTCAACCCGATGGGCACCACCGATGCGATCGAATTCCTGTTGTCGAAGCTGAAACAGACCAAGACAAATGGTGAGTTCTTCGATTCGATGAATACCTGATCCGGTATCCCGGCAGCGCGAGGGCAAGGATATGGACACGATTTTTGCCTTGGCCACGGCACAGGGCAAGGCGGGTGTTGCAGTCATCCGCCTGTCGGGTCCGCGCGCCTATCACACCGCCTGCCTGCTGGCGGGGCCCGACCTGCCGTCGCGGGGCCTGTCGGTCCGGCAGCTGAAGGATTCGCAGGGCGCCCGCCTGGATGATGGTGTGGTGCTGACCTTTGCCGCACCTGCCAGCTTTACCGGCGAGGACGTCGCCGAATTCCAGATACATGGCAGCCTGGCCACCACCGAAGCGGTGCTGCGGTGTCTTGGCGATCTTGACGGATTGCGCCTGGCAGAGCCCGGGGAATTCACCCGGAGGGCTTTGGAAAACGGCAAGATGTCTCTTCCCCAGGTCGAGGGGTTGGCCGACCTGATAGACGCCGAGACCGAGGCGCAGCGCAAACAGGCGCAGGCGGTGCTGAATGGAGCATTGGGCCAGTTGGCCGAAGGCTGGCGTGCCAAACTGATTCGCGCCGCCGCGCTGCTGGAAGCGGTGATCGACTTTGCCGATGAAGAGGTCCCGACAGATGTCAGCCCCGAGGTGCGGGCGCTGTTGGCCGAGGTGCGCGCGGATCTGGAACACGAGATCGCCGGCGTCCGTATCGCGGAACGTATTCGAACCGGGTTTGAGGTGGCGATCATCGGGCCGCCAAATGCCGGAAAATCGACTTTGTTGAACATGTTGGCGGGTCGCGAGGCAGCGCTGACATCGGAAGTCGCAGGAACCACCCGTGATGTGATCGAGGTGCGCATGGACCTTGGCGGACTGCCGGTTACTCTGCTCGACACTGCTGGACTGCGTGAAACCGGTGATCTGGTCGAGGGAATGGGCATCGCCCTGGCCCGGCGTCGGGCGGACCAGGCCGATCTGCGGGTCTTTCTGACAGAGGATGTCGATGCCATGGGCGTGGAATTGCAGCCCGACGATCTGCATGTTCTCCCAAAGGCTGACCAGCGCCCGGATACGGCAAACGCGATCTCGGGCGTGACGGGGCAGGGGGTTGATCAGCTGGTGCAGCGGATCTCGGATGTACTCAAGACCCGGTCCTCCAGCGCCGGTATTGCCACCCGCGAGCGTCATCGCGTGGCAATGAAAACCGCTTTAGACGCCCTGGATCGCACCGGCACTGTTCTGGAATCGGGCCCGGACCTGTATGATATCGCTGCCGAAGAACTGCGCACCGCGATCCGTGCACTGGAATCTCTGGTCGGCCGGATTGGAGTGGAAACGCTGTTGGACGAAATCTTTGCGTCCTTCTGCCTGGGTAAGTGAGGAGTGTTTCAC
>NC_006569.1:300000-491611 GCF_000011965.2 Ruegeria pomeroyi DSS-3
CTTCGGGAGAAAACCATGCGTGATGAGGCCTGCTGTGATTTCGATTTTGTGCTTGGCGACTGGAAAGTCCGTCATCGCCGCCTGACAGTCCGTTTGGCAGGGAGCGACCAATGGGAGGAGTTTGACGGTACCAGTTCAACCCGCCCGGTGTTGGGCGGTAATGGCAATATAGAAGACAACTGGATCGATTTTCCCGGCGGTGCCTACCGCGCAGTTGCATTTCGGTCATTCGACAAGGCATCGGGACAATGGGCGATCTGGTGGCTTGATCAGCGCAATCCGCATCACCTCGATGTGCCGGTGGTCGGCCGCTTCGAAAATGGCGTGGGAACGTTCCTGTCTGATGACAGTTTCGAGGGCAAGCCGATCAAGGTGCGATTCATCTGGCTCCGTCAGGACGCCGACAGCTGCAGATGGGAGCAGGCGTTCTCCACCGATGGCGGCGCGAGCTGGGAGACCAACTGGACAATGCAGTTCTCGCGCGCGGCGCAAGTTCGGCCTCAAGCCTAAACGCGGGTTGGTGTTACAGCCACGTACTGACCCAATCCCGGCGCCCGAATGATGGGCGCCGGACCACCCTGCTCTCAGAAGGTCGGCGGGGTACAGGCGCTGACGATCGTGCAGGTCTCGGGCCCGACCTGCCGGAACCGGTGCGGCGCCCGGCTGTCAAAGTAATAGGCATCACCCGGCCCGAGGATCTTGCGCTGCGATCCGACGGTGATCTCGACCCGGCCTGACAGCACCACGCCGCCTTCCTCGCCCTCGTGGCCATACATGACCCGGCCAGTATCGGCCCCGGGCTGATAGGTCTCGTACAGGATCATCATCGCCCGGCCCACCAGATTGGACCCGACCTGTTTCAGCGACAGCTTGCCCTTGCCGATTTCGGTCAGATCCTCGGCGGCGTAGAAACTGGCCTTTTCCTGCTCGGGTTCGAAGGCAAAGAAATCGGACAGGCCGATGGGAATGCCGCCAAGCACCCGGCGCAGGGTACTGACCGATGGATTGATCTTGCCCCCCTCGATCAGCGAGATGGTGGAATTGGGAATGCCGCTCCGCTTGGCAAGCGCGCGTTGCGACAGACCGGCCCGCTCGCGGATAACACGCAGCCGCTGGCCCAGCTCGGCATCTTCATCTGTGCTGTTGGACATGTTCATTATCCGCAAAATTCTTTTTCTCAACACAATTAATACAATGGTTTGCGTAAAATGAAAAACAGACTTTTGCAAAACCCGCAACGCCCTATCCTGCGCCGAAGATTGAAACCGGGGCGCCGCCCCAGCACAGGACAGGCCCATGAAGAACGCCGAGATTGCCCGCCGCCGCGACGCCGCCATTGCCCGGGGCGTCGGCATGCAGACCCAGATCTATGTCGAACGCGCCGCCGGTTCCGAGGTCTGGGATGTCGAGGGCAACCGCTACATCGACTTTGCCGCCGGGATCGCGGTGGTCAACACCGGCCATTGCCACCCCCGGGTGATGCAGGCGGTGCGCGCACAGGCGGAGGCCTTTACCCATACCTGCCACCAGGTGCTGCCCTACGAAAGCTACATCCGTCTGGCCGAGCGGCTGAATGACCGGGTGCCGGGCGATTTCGACAAGAAGACCGTGTTTGTAACCACCGGCGCCGAGGCGGTCGAGAATGCGATCAAGATCGCCCGCGCCGCCACCGGAAGGCCCGCGGTGATCGCCTTCGGCGGCGCGTTTCACGGGCGCACCTTCATGGGGATGAGCCTGACCGGCAAGGTCATGCCCTACAAGACGGGATTTGGCGCCATGATGCCGGATGTCTATCACGTGCCCTTCCCGGTCGAGCTGCACGGCACCACCACCGACGAGGCCTTGGCGGGGATCGCCAAACTGTTCAAGACCGATCTCGACCCGGGCCGGGTGGCGGCGATCATCATCGAACCGGTACAGGGCGAAGGCGGGTTCTACCCCGCGCCCGCCGCGCTGATGCGCGGGCTGCGCGCGCTGTGCGACAGCCATGGCATCCTGCTGATCGCCGACGAGGTCCAGACGGGGTTTGCCCGTACCGGGCATCTCTTTGCGATGGAAGGGTATGACATCGCCCCCGACCTGACCACCATGGCCAAGGGGTTGGCGGGCGGTCTGCCGCTGGCCGCCGTCACCGGCCGGGCCGAGGTGATGGACGCCGCCGCGCCGGGCGGGCTCGGGGGCACCTATGGAGGCAACCCCCTGGGCATCGCCGCAGCCCATGCGGTACTCGACGTGATCGACGAAGAGGACCTGTGCCACCGCGCCAACGAACTGGGCTCGCGTCTGAAGCAGCGGTTGACCCAAGTCCGCGAGCGGGTTCCCGAAATCGTCGATGTGCGCGGCCCCGGCTTCATGATCGCGGCTGAATTCAACACCGCCGATGGCGGCGCTCCAAACCCGGATTTCGCCAATGCGGTGCGCGCCCAAGCGCTGTCGCGCGGTCTGGTCCTGCTGACCTGCGGCGTGTTTGGCAATGTGATCCGCTTCCTCGCGCCATTGACCATCCCCGAGGATGTGTTCGCCGAGGCGCTGGAAATCCTCGAAACCTCGATCCTTGCCGTGAAAGGGGGCTGAGATGACCACGCTTGCATTGAACGATCCGGGCCTGCTGGAAACCCGCGCCTATGTGAACGGGGTCTGGATCGAGGGCGGCGCGCGCTTTGCCGTGCAGGATCCCGCCACCGGCGACCTGATCGCCGAAGTGGCCGATCTGGGCGCCGCCGACACCGCCGCCGCGATTGATGCGGCCCATGCTGCGGGCCCGGGCTGGGCGGCGCTGACGGGCAAGGAGCGCGGCGCGATCCTGCGCCGCTGGCATGACCTGATGATCCAGAATGCCGACGATCTGGCCACCATCCTGACCGCCGAAATGGGCAAGCCCTGGGCCGAGGCGCGGGGCGAGATCCTCTATGGCGCCTCATTTCTGGAATGGTTCGCCGAAGAAGCCAAACGGGTCTATGGCGAGACCATCCCCGGCCATCAGCGCGACAAGCGGATCGTGGTGCTGAAACAGCCGGTTGGCGTGGTCGGCTCGATCACGCCCTGGAACTTTCCCAACGCGATGATCGCGCGCAAGGTCGCTCCGGCACTGGCGGTGGGCTGCACCTTTGTGGCCCGACCTGCCGAGCTGACGCCGCTATCGGCGCTGGCCATGGCGGTGCTGGCCGAAAGGGCGGGTGTCCCGGCGGGGGTGTTCAACGTGATCCCCTCGCAAGATGCGGCGGGGGTCGGGGCCGAACTTTGCGCCAATCCCAAGGTCGCCAAGATCACCTTTACCGGCTCGACCCGGGTGGGCCGCCTGCTGATGCAGCAATGCGCCCCCACCATCAAGAAGATGTCGCTGGAACTGGGCGGCAACGCGCCCTTCATCGTGTTCGACGATGCCGATCTGGATGCCGCCGTCGACGGGGCGATGATCGCCAAGTTCCGCAACAACGGCCAGACCTGCGTCTGCGCCAACCGGATCTATGTGCAGGCCCGCGTCTATGACGCCTTCGCCGACAAGCTGGCCGCCAAGGCCGCCCAGCTGCGGGTCGGCAACGGCTTTGACACCGGGGTCACCACCGGACCGCTGATCAACAGTGCGGCGGTATCCAAGGTCGAGGCTCATATCGCCGATGCGCTGGCTGGCGGGGCCGAAGTGGTGCTGGGCGGCACCCGCGCGCCGCTGGGCGGCACCTTCTTTGCGCCAACCGTGCTGCGTGACGTGACCCGCGACATGCTGGTCTGTCGCGAAGAGACCTTTGGCCCGCTGGCCGCGCTGGTGCGCTTCGAGAGCGAGGACGAGGTGATCGACATGGCCAATGACAGCGAGTTCGGTCTGGCCGCCTATTTCTACAGCCGCGATCTGGCGCGGGTCTGGCGGATGGCCGAAGCACTGGAAAGTGGCATGGTCGGCGTCAATACCGGGCTGATCTCGACCGAGGTCGCACCCTTCGGCGGCATCAAGCAATCGGGCCTTGGCCGCGAAGGCTCGCGTCACGGGATAGAGGATTATCTGGAACTGAAATATCTCTGCCTGGGCGGGATCGGCTGATCGGGCGCGCCGGTCTCAGCCCGGCGGCGGCGCCAGCTCATGGGCCCAGGGCGGGTTGGCGCCGGGGCGTGACACCGCAAGCGCCGCCACCCGCGCGCCATGGGTCAGGGCCGGTTTCAGGGCCTCGGCACGCAACCCCGCCAGCGCCGCCGGTGTCAGCAGGCCCTGTTCCGCCAGGGCGCTCAGCATCCCGGCGATGAACGTGTCCCCTGCCCCGACCGTATCGGCCACGTTGACCCGGGGCGCGGGCACCGAAACCTCGGCACCTTCGGGCAGATAGCCGGTCGCGCCCGCCGCGCCGCGCGTCACCACCACCAGCGCCGGACCCAGCGCCAGCAGGGTCCGCGCCCCGGCACGCAGATCGGGCGCGTCGGGACAGAGCCAGCCCAGATCCTCGTCCGACAGCCGCAGGATATCGGCCCGCGCTATCATCGCGCCCAGCCGGGCGCGATAGCGCGCCTCGTCCCCGACAAGGGCGGGTCGGATATTGGGGTCGATCAGCACCACCCGCCCGGCCCCGTGACGCTCCAGCAGATCGGCATAGGCATCGGCGCCGGGTTCGCACGCCAGGCTGATCCCGCCAAGACACAGGGCGGAGGCCTCCGGGGGCAGTGGCGGCAGCTCGGTTGCGCTCAGCATGCGCCCGGCGCTGTTCTCATCGTAAAAGGCATATTCGGGCTGGCCGTCGCGCAGCTGGACAAAGGCGAGCGTGGTCGGCCGATCCACCCGCGCCGCGCCCGACAGGTCCACATGGCTGGCGGTCAGGGCCTCGGCCAGCCGCTGGCCGAACATGTCGCGTGACAGCGCGGTGACCAGCCCGACCCGCTGTCCCAGCCGCCCCAGCGCAATTGCGGTGTTGAGCGCCCCGCCCCCCGGCTGCGGCAGAAAACCGTGACCCCCACCGATGGTGGGGGCCGCGATCATGTCGATCAGCGCTTCGCCGCAGCACAGGATCATCACCACCCCCGTTTGGTTCGATACGCGGGCATCTCAGCGCAAACCGGCGGAATTGGCCAGAGTTGTCAGGGTTCGGTCAGGAAATCGGCCAGGATCGAGTGGAAGAAACCCGGTTTCTCCAGATGCACCGCATGCGAGGTGCCGGGCACCACCGACAGGCGCGCATCGGGGATGTTGGACCAGAGCGTGTGGATCTGCGGCCAGCGATAGGATTTGTCGCAATCGCCCCACAGGACCAGGGTCGGCATGCTCAGGCGGGGCAGCGCCGCGCGCCCGTCCCAGGCGGCCATCGCCCCCAGCCCGGCCATTGCCGCCTGCGGGTTGGCCCGGGCGCCGATCTCGACCAGCAGCGGATAGGCCGCCGCCGCCGCGCCGGCCCGGAACCAGGTGGCCCCGATCCGGCGGATGGTGCAATCGACCCCATCCGCCAGCAACCGTTCGCGCGAGGTGTCGATCGGCTCGAACCGGTCAGGCATCAGCCCCAGCGGCCCGGTGCCGTAAAGCACCAGCCGCTTGACCGCATCGGGCCGGTCGGCGGCCATCTGCTGGGCGATCATACCGCCCATGGAATGGCCGACCAGCAGGAACTCGGCGATGCCCAGCTCGTCGAGCAGACCCAGCACCGCCGCCGCCATCTCCTCGATGCTGGCGCATCCCGGTCGGTCGGCGGCGGCGCCGAAACCCGGCAGGTTGGGCGCGATCACGTCGAACGCGTCCTTGAACCGTTCGATTTCCTGCGCCCATTGGGCGGCACCGCCCAGATAGCCGTGGACAAAGACCAGAGCCGGCCCCGACCCCGCGCGCAGATATGGCAGGCCCGGCATCAGCGCATTTGCTCCGGCAGCCACAGCGCCACGTCGGGCGCCACGATCAGCACCGCGATCAGCAGGATCATCGCCCCGATGAAGGGCAGGCAGCCCATGATCACATCACCGATGGTGACCTGATCCCGGCTGATCGCCTGGATCACGTAAAGGTTCAGCCCGACCGGTGGCGTCAGCACCGCGATTTCCATGGTGATGGTGTAGACCACCCCGAACCAGATCAGATCGAAGCCCGCAGCGCTCATCAACGGATAGATCGTCGGCAGGGTGATGAAGGTCATCGACACCGGCTCCAGGAACATCCCCAGGATGATGTAGAACACCAGCACGATGGCCAGCACCGTATAGGGCGACAGATCGAAGGACAGAAACAGCTCGGTGAATTGCTGCGGCACCCGGTAATAGGTCAGCACAAAGCCGAACAGCACCCCCGCCGACAAGAGCAGGCCTAGGTAGCCCATGGTCCGCATGGTGGAAAAGATCGCCTCCTTGAACCCCTGCCAAGTCAGCCCGCCGACCCAGAAGGCCAGCAGAACCGTCAGCGAGGCGGCGACGGCGGCGGCCTCGGTCGGGGTGGCAATACCGGCATAGATCGCGACCGTGATCACCAGCCCGATCAGCATGACCGGGCCAACCGTGGCCACGATCATCCGCATCGGCATCTTGGCCGCATCCTCGCTGCCGGGGATATCCTCCGGGCGCAGGATGCCCCAGATCAGCACCACGACAACAAAGCTCGACACCAGGATGATGCCGGGGATGACACCGGCGATGAACAGATCGCCGATGCTCTGATCGGTGACGATGCCGTAGAACAGCAGGATCAGGCTGGGCGGGATCAGCACCGACAGGGTGCCGCCGGCGGCCAGCACACCCGAGGACAGGCGCTTGCCATAGCCCAGCCGCAGCATCTCGGGCAGGGCCACGCCGCCGATGGTCAGCGCCCCCACCATGGACGAGCCGCAGACCGCGCCGAACCCGGCGCTCGCCCCGATCGAGCCATAGGCGGCAGAACCGCGCAACCGCACGCCCTGATGCAGGAACTGATAGAGGTTGGGCCCGATCTTCGATTTGCCTATCAGCTCACCCAGGAACACGAACAGGGGCACCGCCAGCAGGATATAGTCGATCCAGACCCCCCAGAGCTTCAACTCCGAGGACACGATCGAGGTTTTCCAGCCCTGGATCTGCCAGAGAAACGGCAGCGACGCGGCGGCCAGCGCAAAGGGGATCGGCAACCCGATGGAGATGAAGAGCATCAACAGGCCCAGCAGTCCCAGGCCGACAACATACCATTCCATTAGAGGTCTCCAGTCGGGGCCGGGCGCATGATCAGGCGGATCAGGCGCAATGCGGTGTAGAGGGTGAACAGGACCAGCGCGACCGCGCCCGGCGCCCAGAACATGTAGCGGGGCCAGTGCAGGATCTCCGAGGCCACGCCCGAGTTGAACGAACGGATCGTGGCGCTGACACCTGCATAGGCGAAAAAGCCCCCGACCCCCAGCATCAGCAGGTGATTGAGGATGTCAAAGAACCGCCGCGCACCCGGGCGCAGCTGGTCGGTCAGCATGGTCACCTTGGGAAAGGCATCCTCGCGCAGGGCAAAGGCGAGCCCGGCAAAGGCCACCGGGAACAGCAACAGCGCCGTGGCCTCGGTCACCATCCGGTCGGGCTTGCCCAGACCATAGCGGACAAACACGCCGTAGGTGATCCAGACCATCTGGACCAGAACGATGACGGCCCCCAGCCCGGCGAGCCATACGACGCCGCGCTCGACACCCCGGATCAGGCGGTCGATTCCGTCATTCATGACAGACCTCTCAGGTTTTGAATAAGCGGCAACTGTGGCCCCGGTCAGGCGGGGCCACAGGAATTATCCGCCGATCAGGGCGCGTGGCTGGCCAGCAGCGCGCGGATGCTGTCGGCAAGTTCGCCACCGCAGGCCGCATTCACGGTTTCGTCCCATTTGGGTTTGACGCTGGCGATCAGGCTGGCGCGCTGGTCGTCCGAGATGGATACGGCCGCCCCGCCGCCTTGCATGACGGCATTGCCGACCTGCTGGTCGACCCAGGCCTCGTAGCGCGGTTGCAGCCAGGCTTCG
This sequence comes from Ruegeria pomeroyi DSS-3, assembly GCF_000011965.2. Taxonomy (NCBI): domain Bacteria; kingdom Pseudomonadati; phylum Pseudomonadota; class Alphaproteobacteria; order Rhodobacterales; family Roseobacteraceae; genus Ruegeria; species Ruegeria pomeroyi. The sequence continues at coordinate 307,919 of NC_006569.1, forward strand.
GTCTCGGCCGCCGCAGCGGTGAGTGCCGCCTGTTCATCCGCGCTCAGCGCGTCGAACTTGGCCTTGTTCATCATGTACTGGATGTTGCCATAGAACAGGTTGGCGTTGACCATATAGGGCATCACGGTCCACAGCTTCCACGAGGAATAGGTGGCCACGCCCATGTTGATGCCGTCGACCACGCCGCGCTCGGCGGATTGGAACACCTCCTTGGGGGCCACAAAGACCGGCTCGCCGCCCCAGGTCTCGATCATCATGCTGACCAGCGGCCCGATCGAGCGCACCAGTTTGCCGTCCAGATTGCCGATATCGGCTACCGGCTCTTCGAACCACCATTCCTGATCGTAGGAGTAGTTCGAGTTGAACAGCGGCACCAGACCGGCATTGGCGGCCTCGTCCCGGATCAGCGCGGCATAGGCGGCGTCCAGCCCGGTCTGATCCTCCAGGCTCACCTCGGCAGGATAGAGCGAGGTAACCGCATAACAGGGCAGCCGGTTGTCGGCGTTGATCCAGCTGATATCGGACACGCCGCCCTGGACGGAATCGACGCCCTCGGACCAGCCATGCAGCGTGGCCGAGGGGAACACCTCGACCTTGACCGAGCCGCCGGTCTTTTCGGCGACCAGATCGGCGAAATGGGTAAAGCCCGCATAACGGATATCGGCTTCGTTCACATAGGTGCTCAGACGCAGCGTGGTTTCGGCCGAGGCCGTGCCCGCCGCCAGACCACAGGCCAGAGCCAGCGCGCTTGCCGTTGCGGTTTTCAGGTTCAGATACATTCAGGGTCTCCCGGTTGGATGGGCGGGGATGGTTCGGTTCTTGGCGCCGTCTGCCCCGCATATGTGCTCCGCGCCCCCTTGGGGTGACAGTCGGATGCTGGGAAAAGGCTAGCCACCAGAGGGTAGACAAGGCCAACTCAAATACATCATTAAACTATGCGAATGTTGCATAAATAAGCGAAATCAGATAATTATGATGAAAACAGGGGCGCGATGATGGATATCAACTGGCTGCGCGATTTCACTTGCCTGGCCCGGACGCTGAATTTCACCCGCGCCTCGGAAGAGCGCAACATCACCCAATCCGCCTTCAGCCGCCGCATCAAGTCGCTGGAAAACTGGCTGGGCATCCCGCTGATCAAGCGGTCGACCTACCCGGTGCAGCTGACCGAGGCAGGGCAGCAGTTCCTGCCGGTGGCGCAGGAAACCATCGCCAGCCTGACCGATATCCGCCAGGTGCTGCGCGCGCAGGAACAGGGGGTGACCGCGTTCCAGCGCTTTGCGGTGCTGCACACAATCTCGGTCAATTACCTGACCCGGCGCATCGCCGAGTTCGAGGACCTGATCCCCAACCTGCGGGTGCGGGTCTACTCCGACAACCTGCGCACCTGCTGTCAGCTGCTGTCGGACGGCACCTGCGATTTCCTGCTCTATTACCGGCATCAGGATGTGCAGCCGGTGTTCGAGGAGAAACAGTTCGCGCGCAAGGATATCGGGGTCGAACTGATGTATCCGGTGGCAGAGACCGGCGCCGCGCGGGCCGGCGGCTGGGACCTGGACGGCGACGGGCGCCAGCCCATCCCCTATCTCAGCTACGATCCGAGCAGCTTCCTGGGCACCGTGGTCGACCAGACCATCGGCACCCGCACCCCGCCGCTGGCGATCCGCTACATGGATGCACTGACCGAGGCGATCAAGCGGCGGGTGCTCTCGGGCAGCGGCATGGCCTGGCTGCCCGAAAGCGTGATTGCCGAGGAACTGGCCGCCGGGCGCGTCACCATCATCGGCGGCCCGGACTGGCAGGCGCCACTGACCCTGTCGCTGTTCTGCTCGCGCGACCGGCTGGACGAGACCGGCCAGAAGGTATGGAACGCGCTCTGACCGGACGGTGCCTCACATCGGCGCTATTGCTTCTCGAACAGCGCCTTGAACTGGTCGCGCAGGATGTTCTTTTGCACCTTGCCCATGGTGTTGCGCGGCAACTCCTCCAGCACGATCAGCTTGCGGGGATGCTTGAACCGGGCCAACGCGGTTTCCACCGTGGCCATGATTGCCTGCGTATCGGGGGTCTGGCCGGGGCGGGGCACCAGCAGGCCCAAAGGGGTCTCTCCGAAATCGGGATGGGGCACCCCGATCACCGCGCTTTCCAGCACGCCGGGTTGATCGTCCAGCAGCAGTTCCAGCTCTTTGGGATAGATGTTGAACCCGCCCGAAATGATCAGGTCCTTGCCGCGCCCGACGATGGTGACATAGCCCTGTTCATCGACAAATCCCAGGTCGCCGGTGATGAAGAACCCGTCGGCGCGCAGCTCGGCCGCCGTCTTCTCGGGCATCTGCCAATAGCCCTTGAACACATTGGGGCCGCGCACCTCGATCACGCCGATCTCGCCCTGGGGCAGGGTTTCACCGGTTTCGGGGTCGGTCACCTTCAGCTCGACCCCCGGCAGCGGCAGGCCGACCGTGCCGGCACGGCGCGCGCCCTCATAGGGGTTCGAGGTGTTCATGTTGGTCTCGGTCATCCCATAGCGTTCCAGGATGCGGTGACCGGTGCGCTCCTCGAACTCGACATGGGTTTCGGCCAGCAAGGGGGCCGATCCCGACACGAAGAGCCGCATGTGCTGCGCCAGTTCGCGGGTGAACCGGGCATCGCCCAACAGCCGGGTGTAGAAGGTCGGCACCCCCATCATGCTGGTCGCGCGCGGCATCTGCGCGATGATCTGGTCGAGGTCGAACCTCGGCAGAAAGATCATGCTGCCGCCGGTGATCAGCGCGATATTGGTGGCCACGAACAGGCCGTGGGTGTGAAAGATCGGCAGCGCGTGCAGCAGCACATCATCAGCGGTGAAACGCCATTCGCGCGCCAGCGTCTCGGCATTGGACAGCAGGTTGTCCTGCGTCAGCATCGCGCCCTTGGAACGGCCCGTGGTGCCCGAGGTATAGAGAAAGGCCGCCAGGTCACCGCCGCCCCGCGCAACGGTGTCGAACCGGTCGGGCATCGTGGCGGCGCGCTCGGTCAGGCTGCCCGATCCGTCGGCGTTCAGGGTCTCGATCCGGGCCCCCAGACCCTCGGCGATCGGGGCCAGCATGTCGCGGTTGCGCCCGTCGCAGACGATCAGCGCGGCACCGCTGTTGTCGATGAAGTAGCTCAGCTCGTCGGCGGTATAGGCGGTGTTGAGCGGCAGAAAGATCAGCCCGGCCTGGGCGCAGGCGGCATAAAGGGCCAGCGCCTCGGGCGATTTCTCGACCTGCGCGGCGACCCGGTCGCCCGGCTTCAGCCCCAGATTTGTGGCGACATGGGCCAGCCGGGCCGCCTGCCCCAGAAACGCCGCATGGCTGATCACCCGCCCGTCGGGAAGATACAGAAAGGGTGTGTCCTGCCCTGCATGGGCGCCGAAGAGACGGTCATAGAGGGGGTTTGCCATGGTGTCCCTTTCCTGCGTAGCGATCCGGATCGCAGCAGTTCTGGGCCATCACGCCACGATGGTAAAGAGGGTTTGCCGCCACACGGCCGCGATCACTCGTCAGTGGTCCTGCAGGATCATCTCGGCCCCGCGCGCGGCCAGCATCATGACCGGCGCATTGGTATTGCCCGAGGTCACGTTGGGAAAGGACGAGGCGTCGATCACCCGCAGACCCGCAACCCCATGCACCCGCAGCCGCGCATCCAGCACCGAATCCCGCGCCGAGCTGCCCATCCGGCAGGTGCAGCTGGCGTGATAGACCGACCCGGCGCGCTGCCGGAAATCGGCCAGAAGATCGCCATCCGACATCGCCGCGATATCCGGTCCCTCGCGGGTGACTGCCCGTATCGCAGGGGTTCTGGCCAGACGTTGCGCAATCCGTCCCGCGGCGATCGCCATGGCGCAATCCTCGTTGGTCGAGAGAGAATTCGGGCGGATATCGGGTGGCGTCCGGGGGTCAGCCGAGCGGATCGTCACGGCACCCCGGCTGCTCGGGCGGCAGGGCTGCGCGCAGATCAGGAAACCCGCCATCGGGGCCACGTCCGGCTTGCCGTCGGGGCGGACCGAGTAGGACATCGGATTGCAATAGACCTGCATGTCGGCACGGCCGCCGATGGTCGAGGGCACGAACCCGCCGATCTGGTTGATGGGCACGCTGAGCGGGCCGCCCCGGGTCAGCAGGTACCGCAGCCCGGCCGCCAACTTGCCCGGCCAGTTGCCCAGCCGGTTGTTCAGCGTCGGTTGGGTGGCGGTGAACTGGTACGAGATACCCAGATGATCCTGCAGGCCCTGACCCACCTGCGGCAGGTCCCGCGCAACCGCGATCCCATGGCGCTGCAACAGGGCGGCGGGGCCAAGGCCCGAAAGCTGCAACAGCTGCGGCGAGTTCACCGCGCCGGCGCTGACGATGACCTCGCGCGTCGCGCTGGCCCGCACCAGCTGCCCGCGCGCGCGGTATTCGACGCCCGTCGCGGCGCCGTCGTGCAGGGTGACACGCTCGACCAGGGCGTTGCTGACCAGAAACAGGTTCGGCCGCTTCAGGGCCGGGCGCAGGAATGCGTCGGCCGCCGACCAGCGGCGCCCGTTGCGCACCGTGCCTTGCAGGCGGGCGATACCAGTGCGCTCCGGCCCGTTCAGATCGTCCAGAAGGGGCCAGCCCGCCTGTGCCGCCGCGCTCAGGAAATGCTCTGAAAACGGGTGCATCCGGTCACCGACATCGCTGACATGCACCGGCCCGCTGCCGCTCAGCTGGCGGCGCCCGTCCGTGCCGGGCCGGTCGCGGGTTTCAATCCGGGCATAGGTGTCGCGCGCCGCCTGCCAGTTCCAGCCGGTCGCACCCGCCGTTTCCCAATCGTCGAAATCATGCGGCAGGCCCTGCACATAGGCCATCGCGTTGATCGAAGAGGACCCCCCCAGCACCCGCCCGCGCGGCCAGAAGGCGGCCCGCCCGGCAAGCCCCGGATCGCTCTGGGCGGTATAGCACCAGTTGACCGAGGGGTCGTCATAGGTCTTGCCATAGCCCAGCGGCACCTTGACCCAGAAGCGTCGATCACTGCCACCGGCCTCGATCAGCAGCACGGTATGGCGCCCGCTCGCGCTGAGCCGCTCGGCCAGCACGCATCCGGCCGACCCGGCGCCGACAATGATGAAATCGAACCTGTCCATCCCGCTGCCCCATCCCTGCGGCCGCCAAAACCAAGGCCAGCTTGAACAGAGGTTGATTTTTAAATCAAACAACGGATATTTCTGCATTGGCCCTAAAATTTTTACAGCTGGATCACCGATGAAGCTTCCCAATCCGACCTGGTTGCGCAGTTTCGAGGCCGCCGCCCGTCTTGGCAGTTTCTCGGCCGCCGCCGATGAGCTGGGGCTGACGCCCGCCGCCGTCAGCCAGCAGATGCGGCTGTTGGAAAAGCAGCTGAAAACCACCCTGTTCGAACGCCTGCCGCGCGGCGTTGCGCTGACCGACATGGGCAAGGCCTATGCCCAGCCGGTGCGCAAGGGGCTTGACGATATCCAGGTCGCCACCGCGGGCCTGTTCGGCACCACCCGACGTCGGCAGATCAAGGTTCGCGCCTCGATCTCATGCGCGGCGCTGGTGATCGCACCGCGTTTGCACGGGTTTCTGGCCAGCCATCCCGACATCGACGTCGACCTGTCGACCTTTGTCTGGGCGAACCGGTTTCAGGACGGGATCAGCGATATCGACATCCGCTTCGGCTTTGGCGACTGGACCGATGGGCGGCTGACCCATCTGGGGCATGAATTCGCGATCCCGGTCTGTTCGCCGGACTATCTGACGGGCTTCGGCGCGGCGCCGAGACTGGACCACCTTGCCGCCCTGCATATCTTTACCATTCACGGCTCGGAATCCGACTGGCCCCGGCTGTTTGCCCAGATGGGGCTGGCGCCGCCGGTCGCCGCCCGGGTGACACGGTTCGATTCCTCGCTGATGGCCTTGCAGGCGATCAGCGCCGGTTCGGGTCTGGCCATCGTGCTCGAGAGCTTTGCCCAACCCTTCCTCGAGCGGGGGGCGGCGGTCGCACCGGTGCCCGACCGTCTGGCCATTCGCCCGGCGCATTTCCTGGTCGAACGCGACGGCGGCGAGCGACGCGACGAGGTCCGCGCCTTTGCCGACTGGATCTGCACGCTGTTTCAGGGGCCGCGCCCCTAGCGCCTCCTCATCGGCCCGTCGGCGCCGGTCCCGGTTTCAGGCGCCTCAGCGCCCTTTCCAGACCGGGTCGCGTTTTTCGGCAAAGGCGCGGGCGCCTTCCAGCTGATCGTCGGAGGAATAGAGCACATCCACCGTGCGCAGCTGCCGTTTGGTGATCTTGTTCATCGTGTCCTGAAACTTGGCATCCTCGGCCTCGCGCACGATCTCCTTGATCGCGGCATAGACCAGCGGCGGACCGCTCGCCAGCAGGCGGGCCAGATCCCAGGCGCGCTCCATCAGCTGCGTGCCGGGCACGATCTCGTTCACCAGCCCCCAGCGATGCGCCTCGTCCGCGTCAAACCAGCGCCCGGTCAGCAAAAGCTCCATCGCGATGTGATAGGGGATGCGCTTGGGCAGTTTCACGCTGGCCGCATCGGCCACTGTGCCCGAGCGAATCTCGGGCAGCGCAAAGGTCGCGTGATCGGCGGCGATGATCATGTCCGCCGACAGCGCAAGTTCCAGCCCGCCGCCGCAGGCGATGCCGTTCACCGCCGCGATCACCGGCTTGTTCATGTCGCGCAGCTCCTGCAAGCCGCCAAAGCCGCCGACGCCATAATCGCCATCGACCGCATCGCCATCGGCCGCCGCTTTCAGATCCCAGCCGGGGCAAAAGAACTTCTCGCCGCCCCCGGTCAGGATCGCCACCCGCAAATCGGTGTCGTCGCGAAATTCGCGGAACACCTCGCCCATGATCCGGCTGGTGACCAGGTCGATCGCATTGGCCTTGGGCCTGTCCAGGGTGACCTCGAAAATGGCGCCGTCGCGGCGGGTTCTGACTGGGCTGTCGCTCATCACATCTTGTCCATTCTTGCAAAAGGGTCGTTCTCGGGGTCGCGATTGGCGACATATTCGGCCCAGTGGGCCGCCTTCTCCGCCGCCTCGGGACCCAACAGGCGCGCCAGCGCATCCAGGCTCATGTCGATGCCCGCCGACACGCCCGACGCGGTCAGAAACCGGCCATCGGCCACCCAGCGCGCCGAAGCGCGCCAATCGACCTTGTCCGACTGGGACGCAACCCAGTCAAAGGCCAGCTTGTTGGTGGTGGCCGCCCGCCCATCCAGCAGCCCGGCCCGCGCCAGCAGCGCCGATCCGGTGCAGACACTGGTGACCAGCTCGGCCCGCGCCGAGGCCGCCACATGCCAATCCAGCAGGACCGGATTGTCCACCTCGCGCCGGGTACCCCTCCCGCCGGGCACCAGCAGCAGGTCGTAATCCGCACCATCGGCGAACACCCGGTCCGGCATCACCGCCGGCCCGCCCGAGGCGCGCACTGGCGCGGCGTGCTCGGCCACCGCCACGATCTCGATCTCGTCGGGGAACATGGCGAACATTTCCAGCGGCCCGAAATAGTCGAGCATCTCGAAGCCTTCGAACAGAACCGCGGCCAGTTTGCGCATCTTTCACTCCAGCCGGATCAGGGCATCCACCGCCACCGCACGGTCCGGCGCGACGAGAAGCGGGTTGATCTCAACCTCGCCGAGTGTTCCCGCATGGGCAAGCACATAGTCCTGCACCGCCTCGACCGCGCGCAGGATCGCATCCATATCCGCGCCGGGCTTGCCGCGATAACCCGCCAACAGCGGCGCGATGCGCAGGCGTTGCAGCGCGGCGGCGATATCGGCGCGCGCGGCGGGCACCAGCAAGGACACCGTATCGCGCATCAACTCGGTCAGCACCCCGCCCGCCCCCAGCGTCAGCACGAAGCCATGCGCCGGGTCGCGGATCACGCCGATCAGCAGCTCGGCCACCGCGTCGCTCACCATTTCCTCGATCAGCACCTCGGGCGTGCCGATCTCGGCTGCCACGCGCGCCACATCCGCCGCCGGCACGCCCAGCCGCACCGCGCCATGCTCGGATTTATGCGCCAGCCCGACGCCTTTGACCGCAAAGGGCCCGCACATCCCCTCGACCGCCTGCGCAGCCTCATCGGCGCGCGCCGTCCGGTTGCGCGGCACCTCCAGCCCATGCGCCGCCAGCGCCGCCTTGGCCGCGCCCTCGTCCAGCAGTTGCGTTGCGTCCTCCTGCCCCGGCAGGCACACGGGCACCGGGTCGGGCGCGTGCAGGCTGGCGGCGGCCTCGGCGGCCGCCAGCGCCTCGCGCAGGCCCATCAGCGGCACCACGCCACCGGCCATCAACTCGGCCGCCACATCCGCCGGCATCAGCTCTGGCAGGGTCGCCACCACGGCAAAGGGCGCCCCGGTCTCGGCCCGCACCTTCAACGCCGCCTGCGTCGCGCAGGTCCAGTCGGCCGGGTCGGTCACCGGATAGTCGACAATCGAAAAGGTCAGCGCGATCCCGTCGCCCGTCATGCCGGACCAGGCCGCCGCCATCGCCTGCGCATCGCGCCAGATATAGGTGTGGTAATCCAGCGGATTGCTCAGCGCCACCATCGGCCCCAGGGCGGCGCGCAGGGCCTGCCGCTGCCGCGCCGTCAGCGCCGGAAATCGCAAGGCCGAGCCAACGGACATGTCCGCGATCAGGCTCGCCTCGCCGCCCGAACAGCTGATCGAGGCGATATCGACCCCCGTCAAGGGACCGTTGCAATGCAACAGCTTCAGCGTCTCCAGCAAGTCGGGCAGCGCCCGCAGCGGGGCAATCCCCAACCGGTCCAGCAGCGCCTGCGCGCCCGCATCGCTGCCCGCCAAGGACGCGGTATGCGACACCGTCGCCTGCTGCGCCTGTTCCGAGGCCCCGACCTTGAGCGCCACCAGCGGCACGCCCCGGGCATGCGCCTTGGCCGCCAGCGCCTCCCAGTCGCGCAGATCGCCGAACCCTTCGATATGCAGGCCGATGGCCGTCACCCGCGGATCGTCCAGCAGCGCCATGGCGATCCGCGCCTGACCGGTCTGCGCCATGTTCCCGCAAGTCACCACATAGGCGATGGGCAGGCCGCGCTGCTGCATGGTCAGGTTGATCGCGATGTTCGAGCTTTGCGTCAGGATCGCCACACCGCGTTCAACCCGGCTGCACCCATGCTGATCGGGCCAAAGGAGCGCCCCGTCCAGCGCATTGACGAAGCCATAGCAATTGGGGCCCAGGATCGGCATCTCACCCGCCGCCGCCACCAGCGCGGCCTGCAGATCGCCCCCCGTTTCATCCTCGGCCAGTGCCTCGGAGAAACCGCTCGCGAAACAGACCGCCCCGCCCGCCCCCATGGCCGAGAGTAGCGCCACCGCCTCGATGGTGGCATGCCGGTTGATGCCGATAAAGGCCGCATCGGGCGCGCCGGGCAGATCCTCCAGCCGGGCAAAGGCCGGGTATCCCTCGACCTCCACGGCCTTGGGATGCACCGGCCAGATGGCGCCGCCGTAACCCATGCGCCGGCATTGCACGATCACCTGACGACACCAGGCACCACCCCCGATCACAGCGATCGAGCGCGGCTGGAACATGCGCGACAAGCCCTTGCTCATGACAGGCCCCCTGCCCTTTCACTTTGCCGAAAATACTCCCGCCATAGGCGTCGCGCTTCGGCGCGAACCCGACCGCGCGCCATCACGCCCCCAAGGGACGCAGCAGGTCGCGGCTGATGATATGGCGCTGGATCTCGCTGGTGCCGTCCCAGATCCGCTCGACCCGCGCATCGCGCCAAAACCGCTCGATCGGGAAATCGTCCATCAGCCCCATGCCGCCGAAAATCTGCAGCGTGGTGTCGGTCACCCGCGCCAGCATCTCGCTGGCATAGACCTTGGCGCTGGCGATCTCGCGATTGGCCGGCAGACCCTGATCCAGACGCCAGGCGGCGGCCAGGGTCAGCCAGTCGGCGGCGTCGATCTCGGTGATCATGTCGGCGATCTGAAAGCTGACGCCCTGGAACTTGCCGATGGCCTGCCCGAACTGCTCCCGCTCTGCCGCATAGTTTAGCGCATAGTCGAAAACCCGCCGCGCGCGGCCCACGCTCATGGTGGCAACGGTGATCCGGGTGGCATAGAGCCACTCGTTCATCACCGCGAACCCGCCATCGACCTCGCCCAGAACCTGCGCATCCGGCAGGCGGCAATCGTCGAATTCCAGCACCATGTTCTTGTAGCCCCGGTGGCTGACCGACCGGTATCCATCTCGGATGGTGAAACCGGGCGTGCCCCGGTCGACAAGAAACGCCGTGATGCGTTTCTTTGGGCCTTTCGGCGTCATGTCCTCACCCGTCGCGATAAAGACGATGATGAAATCGGCATGATCGGCGCCCGAGATGAAATGCTTGGTCCCGTTCACCACCCAGTCGCCGCCATCGCGCACGGCAGAACATTTCATCCCCCGCACATCCGACCCGGCACCGGGCTCGGTCATCGCCAGCGCATCCATCCGCTCGCCGCGCACGGCGGGCAGCAGGTAGCGTTCCTTCTGCTCACCCTCGCAGGCCATCAGAATGTTCTGCGGCCGTCCGAAGAAGTGATTGAGCGCCATCGACCCGCGCCCAAGTTCGCGTTCAACGAGCGCGAATTCCAGATGCGACAGCCCCGCGCCACCCACCTCTTCGGGGAAATTGCAGGCATAAAAGCCCAGCTCGATCGTCTTGCGCTTGATCTCGTCGGCGATCTCCTTGGGAACCTCGCCGGTGCGCTCCACCTCGGTCTCGTGGGGATAGATCTCCTTCTCCACAAAGCTGCGGACGGTAGAGACGATCATCTCCTGCTCTTCGCTCAATCCGAAATGCATGGCACGGGCTCCTGCTGAGGTTTCAGACAGGAAATCCCGGCTTGCGCCCCCATATCATGCAGAGTTAGTCATTCATCATGCAGGATCGGACAAATACTTCGGCACAGACGCAGGTTTACGATGTGCTGCTTTTTGACAATTTTTCGAACCACTGCCTGGCCAACACGGTGGAGCCGATGCGCGCGGCCAATATGTTGTCGCGCCGCCCGCTCTATGCCTGGCGTTTCCTGACCCCGGACGGGGCGCCGGTGCACAGCTCCTCGGGCCTGCAGGTGGCGCCGCATGACCGGCTTGCGGCGGGCCGGGGCGCGATGCTGCTGGTGATGCCCTCCTATGGGTTTCGCACTCTGGATGGCTGGCCCACCCTGCGCGCGCTGCGGGCGGCGGCGCAGCGCTATCCGGTGCTGGCCGGGCTCGATACCGGCAGCTGGCTGCTGGCGCGGGCGGGGCTGCTGGACGGGCACCGCGCCACCATCCACTGGGAGGAGCTGACCCGCTTTGCCGAGACCTTTCCCCAGGTCGAGACCCTGCGCGAACGCTTCGTTCTGGACGGGCCGCGCATCACCTGTTCCGGGGCGATGGCGGCCTTTGACCTGATCCTGCACCTGATCGGGCGCGACCATGGGCAATTGCTGGCGCTGGAGGTGGCGCAGCTGTTCATGACGCGGGATTCGGCGCGTTCCCATGACGCCCCGGCGGGTGGCGGGACCCGGCAGGTGAACCGGGCGGTGATGGTGATGCAGGACACGCTGGAACAGCCCCTGCCCATCGCAGAGATCGCCCGGCGCGCCGGCTGCACGCAAAAGACGCTGGAAACCCGGATGCGGGCGGCCTTCGATGCGACGCCGCAGACCGTCTATCGACGGCTGCGCCTGAACCTGGCGCGCAAGCTGGTGACCGAAACCGACTTGCCCGTATCCGAGATCGCGACCCGTTGCGGCTATGACAATGCCAGCGCCCTGACCCGCGCCTTTCGCGCCCGGTTCGGTCAACCCCCCAGAGGCCTGCGCGCAAACGGCTGAGGGGGGGCCGGAAAACGTCGCGTTTTCCGGGCCGTTTTCCGGATCGGAAAACGGCTCACACCGCAGCCGTCCAGACCCGGTATCGGCCTTGTCCGGTGACCTCGCGCACCAATCCACGGCGCGCGAACAGGTCGAGGTTGCGTTGCACCGCCGCGCGCGAGGCGCCGCTTTGTGCCTCGGCCAGCGGCGCGGTCACCATCGGCCAGGCGGTCAGAACCTCGATCAGCGCGGGCGGGGTCCGCCCGCTCAGATCGCTTGTCTTCTCGATTGCCCGCGCGCTCCAGGCCGCCACCCTGTCCAGATGCAGCAATGCCGCCGTCACCGCCTGCGCCGCCCCGCGCAGCCAGGCGGTCAGCTTCTGCTCTGCCGCGCCCGCACCGCGCAACGCGCCCGGCCCCGACAGCGCCAGCGGCAGGAACAGCGCCCCACCGCGCCCCATCGCGGCACCGTGGCGCGCCGCCATCACCGCCGCCTCGAGCCCGGCCGAAGGCCCCTGCCCCAGCATGATCCAGCAGTGAAACAGCATCGCCGCCCGCGTCGCCGGATGCAGCGCCGCCGCCGCCGCCATCACATCGCCCAGATCGGCCACCGTCTCGGGCACCGTGTCGCCCTCGGCACCGGAGCGGTCCAGAAACCCGGCCAGCCCCTCGGCCCAGCCGCCGGTATCGGGCGCCGGACCACCGCTCAGCCGGCGCACCGCCCAACCGGCCCGGGCCAGCGCCTGCACATCCTCGCTGGTGGCGCCCAGCCGGAGCCCGGTCCACAGCGCCAGCCGCTCGGCCCCGATGCGGTCTCCGGCCCACCAGCCCAGATCGGCCACCTCCAAAAGTGCCAGCCGCTGCACCCATTGGCGCGGCCCGGCCCGCAGCCGTTCGTCCAGCGCCCCGAAACCCAGCGCCAGATCGGCCAGATCAGCTGACAGCGCATCCTGCGCCGCGCGCCATTCGAGCGGATCGAACAACAAAGGCTGCGCCGCGCGCGGCGTGGGAAACAGCGGATCGACCTCGTCCTCGCCCGGCTCTTGCGCGGGCAGGAACCACAGGTCGTCCTCCTCGACCGGGTCGCTGTCATAGGGGCCAGCTATCCCCTCGGCCGCGTCATATGGGTCGGGCTTGCGTGTCATGCCCCGATCATAGCGCCGCAGCGCGCGCCCGCAAACCGCGGCTCACCCGCGCCGCGCCTTCTGCTCGGCCACGTTCTGCGCCACCATCGCCTTGTAAAGTGCGCGCAACCGCCGGGTCACCGGCCCGGCGCCACCGCCCGCCCCGATCACCCGCCCATCGATCTCGGCCACCGGGGTCTGGGCGCCAAAGGTGCCGGTCAGAAACGCCTCGTCCGCGCCATAGGCCTCGTAAAGCGAGAAGTTCTTTTCGAACACCGGGATCCCAGCCTCGCGACACAGCGTGATCACATTGGCCCGCGTCACCCCATTCATGCAGTAATCCCCGGTCGAGGTCCAAACCTCGCCCCGCCGCACGATGAAGAAGTTGCAGGCATTGGTGGTGTTCACGAACCCATGCGGGTCCAGCATCAGCGCCTCGTCGGCGCCCGCCTGTTCGGCCTGCAAACAGGCGATCACGCAGTTCAGCTTGGAATGGCTGTTGAACTTGGGGTCCTGGCTGTGCGGCAACCCGCGCACCTGTGGCACCGAGGCGAGCCGGATGCCCGTTCCCTGCACCCGCTCGGAGGGCACCGAATGTTCGACAATCGCCACGATGGTCGGCCCCCATTTCGACAGGCCCGGATGCTGGAACGGTTTCGCCTTGCGCCCGCGCGTGATCATCAGCCGGCAATGGGCATCGCCGGTCATGCCATTGGCCGCCGCCGTACGGTCCAGAATGGCGCGGATCTCTTCGGGTGTCTTGCCGATCTCCAGCGCCACCGCCTTGCACGAGTTGAAGAGACGATCCATATGCGCGTCGAAAAACGCCCATTCGCCGTCATAAAGCCGCATCCCCTCCCACATGCCGTCACCCAGCATGAAGCCGCTGTCATAGACCGAGACCTTGGCCTCGTCGCGATGCACCAGATCGCCATCCACATAGATCAGGATATCGCGGTTGCGCGCGTCGGCCTCGGCGTCATGGGTGGTGCGCGGCGCGGTCTCTGGTTGGGGGGTCGTCATCTGATGGTCCTGACTGCTGTATTCGACCCAGACCCTAGGCGGCGCGCGCATGGTTGGAAAGCGTCAGTTGCACGGTGGTCGCTCATTCCTACCGATCGCGGCACCAGCAAAGTCAGGATGGGTCGAACGCAAACTCGGTGGGGCAAAGCGGGCTTGCGCTGCTGACGTGCCAAAGGCCGGCTCGGCCCTTTTTTCTGCCGTTTCCGGCCCATATCCCTTTCTATCGCGTTGCGCGAGCGACACCTATCGGGATAGGTAGCGCCTAAGTACAACCTATCTGCGGTACACCCATGAAGATGCGCGACACATTTCTGAAGCCGATGCACCCCGAGGGGCGCAAATTTGTCGGCATCTTTGCGGCAATCACCGTCATCCTGTTCCTGATCTGGTCCGTCCTGGGCTGGATCGGAGTCGGCCTGACGGTCTGGTGCTACTACTTCTTTCGCGACCCCGAGCGCGTCACACCCGCGCGTGAAGGGCTGATCGTCAGCCCGGCAGACGGAATCGTTTCGATGATTGAAAAATCGGTTCCCCCCGCCGAGCTGGGCATGCCCGACCAGGCGTTGACGCGGATCAGCGTGTTCATGAGCGTGTTCAATTGCCATGTGAACCGCGCCCCGATCGCCGGTCGCATCGCGGCGATTGCCTATCGTCCGGGGAAATTTTTCAACGCCTCGCTGGACAAGGCCAGCGCCGATAACGAGCGCAACAGCCTGTGTATCGAAATGGCTGATGGCCGCCAGATTGCCGTGGTGCAGATCGCCGGGCTTGTCGCGCGCAGGATCGTCTGCTTCTCGTCCACCGGCGACACCTTGCGCACGGGCGAACGGTTTGGCCTGATCCGGTTTGGGTCGCGCCTGGACGTGTACCTGCCCGAAGGGGTCGAGCCGATGGTCGATCTTGGCCAGACCATGATCGCAGGAGAGACCGTTCTTGCTGATCTTCAGTGACACAACCCGCTTGAACAGCCCGGGCGCATTCAACGATGACTGATCCGTTGGATAATGAAGAGCAATCAAAAGTTCGCCTGATCCATCTTCTGCCCAATCTGCTCACCATTGCTGCGATCTGCGCGGGGCTTACCGCGATCCGGTTCGGCTATGAGGGCAATTTTGAGATGGCTGTTCGCCTCGTTCTCGTGGCCTGTGTTCTGGATGGTCTGGATGGGCGGGTTGCCCGTTTCCTGAACCACTCGACCGCAGTGGGGGCAGAGCTCGACTCGCTGGCCGATTTTGTGAACTTCGGGGTTGCCCCCGTCCTGATCCTGCACAGCTGGGCCCTTCAGGATTTTTCGGGCATCGGTTGGATCGCCGTTCTGTTCTATTCGATCTGCTGCGTCCTGCGGTTGGCCCGGTTCAATGTCAGCGGCCGCTTGGACCCCAAAAGCGCGCCTTCGGATTTCTTTGTTGGCGTGCCCGCCCCCGCCGGGGCGCTGCTGGTCCTGCTGCCGCTGGTTGTCTCATTTGCAGTCTCGGACATGCCCGTCGCCCCGCCCGCCATTGTCGCGTTGCACATTTGCGTGATCGGAATTCTGATGATCAGCCGAATGCCGACATATTCTTTTAAGAACATGGCCATAGATCGTTCCAACGCGAAATTCTTCCTGCTGGGTGCGACAATTTTGAGCGCCGCGCTGTTAACCTATCTATGGATCACTCTGACATTCATCATCCTGGCTTATGCCGGTTGCCTTGTCTGGGTGTACCGCTCCTCCCGGAAGCTGAAGAAAACCAAAGGATAGATTCTTGGAACTTAATGCTGTCAAATCCTCGTATGCCCGCTGGGCGCCGATCTATGACAAAACGTTTGGGGCGATCACTAATGTCGGGCGCCATGCCGCAGTGGATTACATCAACGCACATGACGCCACAGAGCTTCTCGAAGTTGGCGTTGGAACCGGCCTCTCCCTGCCGAACTATCGCCCGGGGCTGAAGGTAACGGGGATAGATTTCAGCGAAGAGATGCTGGCCAAGGCCAGGGCCAAGGTTGAAAGCCTGGGGCTGGGCCATGTGCAAAGTCTCAGACAGATGGATGCCCGCGATCTCGACTTTGCGGACGCGTCATTTGATGTCGTCGCGGCGATGCACATCATTTCAGTTGTCCCCGAGCCCGAGCGCGTCATGGCCGAGATGGCACGCGTATGCAAACCGGGCGGGCTGATCGTGATCACCAATCATTTCGCCAGAGATTCGGGCATGCTCGCCAGGGTCGAACGTTTCGCTGCACCATTTGCCAACCTGCTTGGCTGGCACCCGGATTTTGAAATCAGCTCGGTTCTCAAGCAACCCGATCTTACGGTGATCGAACGAAAGTCGCTGCCCCCAATGGGTATGATGACATTCCTCGTGCTGCAGAAATGCGAATAGCGGATCGGCGGATCGATCCCTGAACATCGGACAATCAGCTAGAGTAAGGACTCATAGCCAGAAGATGACCAGGCCGCCATATGCCCGAGATGCGGACACAGCCCGTTTGGCTACGCTTGCGCCATGGGCTGCTTGGCTGAACGAACGGCTCCTCATTTGCCAAGCCCGCCAGGGATCGAATGCGATGAGGCTCTGCTGGCCACACTGTTAACTGCGCGAATAGGCCCCGATTTTCGAAGTACCCAGCCGGTTGTTCACCAGCGCCTCGGCAAAGGTGACACCTGCCGCAACACCATCGATCACCGGTAGTCCGAATTCTGCGCTGAGCTGTGCCATAAGGTCCGCCATCCCGGCACAGCCCAGAACGATTGCTTCTGTATTGTCTTGCGCGATGGACGCGCTGATTTCGGATCTGATTTTGGAGAGCGTCGCCGGATCGCCCTCTTCCAGTTTCAGAACGGGAATATCTGTTGCACGCACACGCGCACATTTCTGGGCCAGCCCATAGCGCATGAGGTTGTTTTCCAGCCCTGGCACCGAACGGGACAAGGTCGTGATAACGCTGAACTTGTTCGCGATCATGCTGGCTGCATGATAGGCCGCTTCGCCGATCCCCAACACCGGTACAGACACCAGCGTTCGCACCGCATCCAGCCCCGTGTCATCAAAACACGCGATGACAATTGCGTCGACGTCCTTGTGCCGCGCGACCTCCTCCAGCAGGCCGGGCACACAGGTTGCGACGTCCAGAAAACCCTGAATGCTGGCCGGGCCGGCTTGTGAGGTTGCTGCCACGATCTCTGTGTCGGGGCGCGCAACGGCGCGCGCCGCCCGTGCAATCTTGTTGGTCATTGATGCGGTGGTGTTGGGGTTGACGACCAGAATTTTCATGTCAGATCACACCTCACCGCCAAGATACGCAGCCTTGATCCGGTCATCGTGCAACAGCTCTTTGGAGTTGCCCTCGATCACAACGTTCCCCGTCGCCATGGCGTAGGCACGGTGTGAAATGCTGAGTGCCATGCGTGAGTTCTGCTCGACCAGCAGCACCGACACACCTTCATCGCGGTTGATGGCGACGATGGACCGGGCAATGTCCTGCACCAGCTTGGGCGCGATCCCGAGGCTGGGTTCATCCAGCAACAAAAGCTTGGGTTTGGCCATCAATGCGCGGCCGATCACCATCATTTGTTGCTCACCACCCGACAAGGTGCCTGCCGCCTGGGTATAGCGTTCCTTGAGACGGGGAAAGCGGGTCAGGATATTGTCGAGCGTTTTCTGAATGTCGGCCTTATCGCTCCGGGTGAAGGCCCCCATCAACAGGTTGTCCTTGACGGACATGAACGGAAATACGCGGCGGCCCTCGGGCACCATGGCGATGCCGCGCTTGACGATTGCCGACGGATCGGTGCCGTCCACGCGCGCTTGTTCGAATGTCACAGAGCCGCTTTTCGGCTTGGCCAGGCCGGTAATGGCGCGCAGGATAGATGACTTGCCCGCGCCATTGGCCCCGATCAACGCGACGGTTTCGCCCTTGTTCACATGCAGAGACACACCTTTGAGCGCGTAAACATGGTCGTAGTAGAGTTCGACGTCTTTGAAATCCAACATGGCCGTCATGGTTTACATCCCGATCTCATCGTCGACGCTGCCCAGATAGGCCTCGATGACTTTTTCGTTGTTCTGGATTTCAGCCGGCGTGCCTTCGGCGATCTTTTCGCCAAAGTTCAACACGACGATCCGATCCGAAATTGTCATGACGGCCGGCATGTCATGCTCGACCAACATGACCGTCACACCACGGTCGTCCCGGACAGCGCGCACGAGATTGACCATGTTCATCGTCTCATCATGGTTCATCCCGGCGAAAGGCTCATCGAGCAGAAGCACCCTGGGATCCGTTGCAAGGCCGATCGCGATGCCAAGGGCCCGCAGGTTTCCCTGAGGAAGATTGCTGGCCAATTCATTTGCGATTTCCGACATGCCGAGGAATTCCAGCAATTCGTCGGCGTATTTGCCGAAGGCTGACACGTCGTCTTTTGCGGCCTTTGACCCCAGGAAATACCCGGCCAAAGAGGCCTTTGCCCGCAGGTGCTGCGCGACAACGACGCTTTCGCGGACCGTCATGCTTTTGAAGATCGTTGTCTCCTGAAAGGTCCGCACGACACCCTTTCTGGCAACGATATGGGGCCTGAGGTTCGAAATACGCTCTCCGCGATACAGCACCTCGCCGGATGTCGTGGATGTGAATGATGAGATCATCTTGAACAGCGTGGATTTGCCCGCACCGTTCGGACCGATAACCGACAAGATCTCGTTTTCGGCAACATCAAAACTGACGTCGTTGTTCGCGGTGAGACCACCGTATTTCTTGGTGACGTTCCTGACCTGGAGAAGAGGGCTCATTTCTTGTCCCCTTTGTCAAAGCGGACGCTCAGCAATCCGTTGGGAAGAAAGCGGATCACGGCGATCAGGATCATCGAATAGACGAGCATCTGATACTTGCCGATCTCGAACAAAAGGTCCCATCCGAAGTAGAGAACCAGCGTGCCAAGCATGGGGCCAAAGACATAGCCAAGGCCGCCCAGAAAGCAGTTCAGCATGAAGTTGACGGAATCAGCGACAACAAAGGTGGAGGGATAGACCGACTGCGCGATCGCCCCGAACATCGCCCCGCCAATGCCACCAAAGAAACTGGAAATCGCGAAAATCACGATGCGGATGTAGGCGATGTTCACACCGATGGAACTTGCCAGTTCCTCGTTCTGCTGCATCGACCGGCACAGGTGCCCGAGACGCGAATTGACCAGCCGGTATAGCGCTGCATAGGTCGCGACCATCAGAATGCAGGCGGTCAGGTAAAAGGCCAGCTTGGTGTTTTCCATCGCGCCGAAATCCGGGATCAGCGGGATGCCAAGGATCGACAGACCGGAAGGCAGGGGGATGTTCGATATGCCCTTCGCGCCGTTGGTGATGGGCAGCGCCAAGGCTGTCAGTGTCACCACCTGGGTCAGAACCAGCGTGATCATCGCGAAATAGACTCCGCGCAGGCGCAAGATCGGCAGCCCGACCAGGATCGCCACGATGGCTGCAAACAAGCCGGCAGCAGGCAGTGTTATCCAGAAGGACCATCCCGCCTTGACCACCAGAATGGCGGAGACATACGCGCCGATCAGCGCAAACGCGCCTTGGCCGATGTTGATCCGGCCGATGTAGAATGTCAGCCACACTCCCGCACTTGCGATTGCCAGCAGGGCGACCGAGGTCAGGGTGAAGTAGAAGTCCCAGCGTCCCGTTGCCCCGATGACGAGCGGAACGCCGATGAAGATCGCGAACAGGAATATTCCGGTGCCGATCAGTTGCTTTGAAGAAAATCCGAGCATCACGTCAACCCCAGGGCTTGCCCATCAGGCCTTGCGGTCTGATGGCGAGGAAAATCATCAGGGAGACGAAGATCAGCAGATAGGTGATATCTCCGTACTGATAGAGCAGAGCGAGGCCGATCGCCTCCATGAAGCCCAGGATAATGCCGCCCCAGATCGCGCCGGAAATCACACCTGCGCCTCCGATCATGACCATCATGAAGGCCTTGATCGACGTGGGCCCGCCCATACCAAGGTTAACCCCTGTGATCGTGACCAGCAGGCCACCGACGAGGCCGGCAAGCATCGCGCCAAGCGCAAAACCGATCATCGAGTACCGATCCACATTCACGCCCATCAGCTGGGCCGCTGTCCGATCCTGGGCGAGCGCGCGCAAGGCGCGGCCCGTCTTCGTGTATTGCATCAGTCCGATGAAGGCGACGATTGACAGGATCGCCAGCACACAGATCAGAATGCGGTCATAGGGCATGATGATCCGGAAATCCCAGTTGAACACGCCGTCGACGATCTTGGGAACACCGCGCTGCTTTTCCCCGAAGATCAGCAGGATCAACGCATCGAGGAAAAAGGCGATGCCGGCGGCCAGCAGCATCGTACTTTCTTCACGCGCCGATCCTTTGATCACCGGCGCAAAGAGAAATTTCTCGATCAATGCACCAAGGATGGCCAGCGTGACGCAAGACATCACCAGCGCCAGGACAAACGGGATGCCCCATTGACCGTAGAAGGTGTAAGTGACGAAGCCGCCGATCACATACATCTGCCCATGGGCAAAATTGAGGACGTTCATCAGGGCAAATATCAGAGTCAGACCAAGCGCGATCATCGCGTATTGGGACCCCAGATAGACGCCATTGGCCAAAATCTGTTCCATCGTGGTGTTCTTTCCTGGAAAAGCCCCGGGCCATGTGCGGCCCGGGGAGGGTCTGCTCAGGGACTGGTCACAAGCAGAAAGAGGTGTCTTTAGTCGACTGCGGCGACGAACAGCGTTTCGAACGCGCCATCCTGATAGACATTCACCACCAAAGGCACCGCAACCTGGCGGCGCTGGCCGAAGGATGTCATGCCGACATAGCGGAGTGTTGCGTCACCGTTCATGTAGGGATTTGGCGCCTCGAATGTGTCCATGGTGGCCTGGAAAGCGGCCACATCCTCGATCGCGGCAGGATTGGCTTTCAGCGTCTCCAGAATGTATTCCAACGCATAGACCTTGGTGTTGGACTCGTCGTTGTACTCCCCGAACATCTCGGTGTAGCGCTTGACGAATTCATTCATCATCGGCGACGCAAGCTCTGGTGTGGATGCACCACCGACAGAGATGAAGCCGTTTGCAAGATCACCAGCGCCTTCGGCCAAAACACCGGCATCTTGTGCTGTTTCTGTCGAGATGAGGCCCTGGAACCCAAGCTCACGCGCAGATCGAATGAGCTGCGGGGCGTTGGCCGGCGACACGCCCGACAACACCAGCAAATCCGGCTGTGTGCGCATCACAGGGGTCAGAACTGGCGTGAAATCCGTGGTATCGACCTGATAGGTGACGCTGGAAGAAACAACCTTCAGACCAAGAGCTTCGGCCGCAGCCACGCCGCCATCACGCTGGCTCAGCGGATCAGATTCGTTGGCCGCGATGAACGCAACCGTTTCCACACCTTCTTTTTCCATCAGGTATTTGTAGATCGCCGGCCCAGACTGGTAGTTGGCAACCATACCAAGAACCGCGTTCGAAGCAGGCGCCTGATAAAGCTCTTTCGGGAAGGCGTATGGGAAGTACATGATCCCGTTGGCTTCAGCCACCGGGCGCACAGCCGCGGCGCCGTCGTCGACATTCGGGCCCACGACATAGTGGATTCCTTCCTGAGCCATCCGTTCCATGCCCGCAATCGCGCGCTTGGGGTCCTTTTGGTCGTCAAAGGACACGATTTCGATGTCATAGGTCGTGCCACCAATGGTGTAACCGCCGGTTTCATTGATCCAGGCCGCCCGCGTTTCCATCGAGCGCTGGTTCGATATGCCCCATGCCGCAGCCGGGCCGCTGGTCACACCAACAAAGCCGATTTTCAGGACCGGGTTCTCCGCAAGAGCAGCAGTTGTGCCAAATGCGGTCAGTGTTGCAGCCGTCATTGCTGCTTTCATGAGTGATCTTCGTTGCATGTTCAAACTCCCGTTGAATTCAGTTCTGGCACTTTTCGCGCCGTTCTTGTCCGGCAGCTCGATGGAATCCCCATACATGCCGTGGGGTCAGTTCACGATTGTTAACAATTCTTGTCAACAAAAATTTCGAATGGGTCGACAATTTCCTGCACTTGGCCTTAGACTGCCCGGAGTTTAAGCGTTAGCAGCCAGAGATCGTCGAAAGACTCACCCGTCTAGAAAGTGTACTTGTGCCCTCCAATCCGCAGCAAAGCAGCAGAGCCACACCGGACCGGCCGTCGGGATCGGATGAAAGTGTCATTGTTGAACGGATCTATAAGGCCGTCATGGAACAACGTTTGGCACCGAAGACCAAACTGAGTGAGGCGCGCCTTTGCGAGACATTCGGCGTTGGCCGCATGCGCGTTCGGCGCGCACTTCTGCTGTTGTCGAGTCAGGGCATCATCGAGCTGCAGTCAAATCGGGGCGCATATGTCGCCTGCCCCGACACGGCAGAGGCAAACGAAGTGTTTGCGGCCCGGATGTTGATCGAACCACCGCTCGTTCGGCAACTTGCTCAGAGCTCAGGCAACATTGATCTGACGATCCTGACTGAACACATCGCCCTGGAAGATGCCGCCCGCGAGAGAAAAGAGCGCACGGAGATCATTCGGCTGTCTGGTGAGTTTCACACCAAGCTTGCCCAAGCGACCGGAAACAAGTTCATCTTCCGCATGATGCGCGAGCTCGTCACGCGCACTTCACTGATCGTCGGCCTGTTTGGATCATCAGAAAACGCCAGCTGCCCGGATGATGAACACAACAACATCCTGAAAGCGATCCAGTCACAAGACCCGGAAATGGCCGAGACCTTGCTTATTTCTCATCTCAACCACATTCAAAACGGTCTTGATATGGACATGCGCCAGGTGCCCCAGGATGACTTGGCGGCGATTCTCGGATCGGATTGATCGGATTATTGCGCCACTTTCTGCCGACGTGGCGGATAGGGTCAAGATGCGGATCATAGCGATGATTGATTTCGCAAATGACGCCTCGATATGAGTGCGCCTTGTCGGTCACAATTGCCACGGGCCGGTCAACGGTGATCCCGCGCTTTGCGAGCAGACCCGCCACATCCTGACAAGACAACGGCAAGCTCATCAATCCCGGTTCAATCGGTCCGTGCCGGAACGGATTACAAGTTCGAATTCTTCTTTTTGCACAGAGGTTCGAAATCGTAATGATCATAAATTCTCTCTTTTGCACACCACATGTGATTCGCCTGGTTTCGACAATTAGTTCTGATAACTTTCATTTATCATGTGTCTATGAGAATGCTCGAAAATATGCCACTCTGACGCCCATGAAACCCGTCAGACCACAACCGGCCACGCCCCCTGCCCTTTCGGAAAACGACCGTCAGGCGCTCAACGATCTCTATGTGCGTGGCACCCCCGAAAACACCCTGCGCGCTTACGAGCGGGACCTGCTCTATCTCACCGCCTGGAAACAGCTCAGCTTTGGCGCGCCGCTGGCCTGGCCCGAACAGCATGAATGCGCCCTGCGCTTCATTCTCGACCACAGCCGCGATCTGGGCGACGCAACCGGCCCCGCCCGCGAGGTGGCCGAGGCGCTGATCGCGCGCGGCCTGCGCCGCTCGCTGGCCTGCCCGGCGCCCGCAACGCTGAACCGGCGCATCGCCTCGTGGCAGGCCTTTCACCGGATGAAGAACCTCGACAGCCCGTTTGACAGCCCGCTGCTGAAACAGGCCCGCGCCAAGGCCCGGCGCGCTGCGGCGCGGCCCACGGCGCCCAAGTCGCGCAACCCGATCACCCGGCCGGTTCTGGAACAGCTGCTCGCAACCTGCCGTGGCTCGCGGCGCGATTGCCGCGACCGGGCGCTGCTGATGCTGGGCTGGGCCAGTGGCGGCCGCCGCCGTTCCGAGATTGCCTCGCTTCGGGTCGAGGATGTTTCGCTCAGGGATTTCGCCGCCGACGGGATCGCCTGGCTGATGCTGGTCGAGACCAAGACCACCCGGCGCGGCGCCACCCCGCGCCTGGTGCTCAAGGGCCGCGCCGCGCAGGCGCTGGTGCATTGGCTCGAGGTTTCGGGCATCGAGGACGGGCCGCTGTTCCGCCCGGTGTCGAAATCCGACCGCGTGCTGACCCGCCGCCTGACCCCGGACGCGATCTATCAGATCGTGCGCCACCGGTTGCAGCTTGCCGGGCTGCCGCAGGATTTCGCCTCGCCGCACGGGCTGCGCTCGGGCTTTCTGACCCAGGCAGCGCTGGACGGCGCGCCGATCCAGGCGGCGATGCGGCTTAGCCTGCATCGCTCGGTGGCGCAGGCGCAGCGCTATTACGACGATGTTGAGATTGTCGAAAACCCCGCAACCGATCTGCTGGGGTAAGGCGGTCTTACCCGTGGGTAAGACCGCATATCGTCAGTCCTCTTGCAGACTGTCGATCAGTTTTGCCACCGCCTGTTCCAGCTTCTGCCGGTCGATGCGGGTGAAATCCAGGTTATAACGCAGGTCAATCCGCCCGTTCGAGGCCGAGCATTTCGCGATCCCGCTCGGGCGGCTGATCTGAAAGGTTGTCTTGGCCCGGCGGGTCTTGTCGCCGCTGGGCGCCGCTGTGCGCGCCTGCGGTTCCGGCACCCCTGCCCCTTCGGCAAACCCGCGCAGGATCGCCACCTCGTCCGCCGCACTCCGCCCCGGCTGCGCCAGCAAGGCGGAACTGACTGCCCGGACCAACCCCGGATCGCCATCCAGCTTGCGTTTGAGATCGACACCCACATTGCGCGGAATCTCGTTGGGGTGTTCCAGCGACTTGCCCAGCATCATCAGCAGGCTGGCAAAGGCGCGAATATAGCTGCGCTTGGTATAGCTGGCGGATTTGAACAGGACCGATACCGCCTTGTCCACATCGGCGCAGTCATTGGCCGGGTCCTCGGCATAGGCGCGGGCCAGCGCGCCCATTTCGGCAAACGAGATATCCTTGCGGATCAGGTTCTCGTCCACCATGCGCCGGTATTGATCATCCGTCGGCGCATTGGCCAGGATGCCCGCCGGAATGCGCGCGAACCGTTCATCCCCGGTTTCCTCGTAAAGCGCGCGATAGGCCGACAGGCGCCGCATGCCCTGCACCAGCTCGTACCCGCCATCGGCGCGCTTTTCGACCCGGATCGGGTTCGACAGCCCGATTTCGCGGATCGAGGTTTTCAGCTCGTCCAGCTCCGGGTCCGGCCCGGCGGCGCGGTCGCGGGTCAGCCGCTCGGCATGAACCGCGTCCAGCGGCACCAGATCGGTGATCAACCCCTCTTTCTTTAGCCGCACCAGCTCATGCGCCAGCTGGTCGTTCTCGGCGCGAATGCGATCTTCGGTCTCTTGCCGGTCGCGCAGCGCGTCGGCGTTTTCCGAGATCGCGGTTGCCATCGGGCCGCGCCGGTGTTTGTCCAGCACCTTGTCGGGCACCTTGCCGACCGGAATGTCCTCCATCGCCGGCATGTCGATATCGAAGATTCTGCGCTTGCGGGTCATGCGTCATCCTCCAGCTTGGACCAGGCCGACAACATCACCTCGCGGAACTCGCGATAGGCATTGTCAAATGTGCCGCGCGCGCGGCGCCAGGTTTCCCGCGTCATCTCGCGGTAATCCATTTCATAGACCGAATTGAGGAAGCGGCCCGATTGTTCCACCGCCCGCGTCATCTCGACTGGGTGGTCGGTGACGTGATGGCCGAACACCTTGCGGAACGCCTCGTACATCGCCTGGTGCAGGGCGTTGCCCGGTTCATACCGGGTCAGGATAAAGCGGATCTCGGCAAAGGTCTTGGGCAGGCCAATCTTACCCGTGGGTAAGACGCCATCGAACCCGTGCGACAGATCCTCCAACGCCTCGGCCAGCTGTCCGATGAAAGAGGTTGTGGAATCGTATTCCCAATAGCCCGGCCCCGAGGGGATATAGAGCATGTCGGCGGCAAACACCGCGTTCATCGACTGATAGCCGATGGCGGGCGGGCAATCGAACAGGATCAGGTCATAGGCGTCATCGGGGATCTGATCGAGATAGCGCGACACCGCGGCAAAGAAGGACCATTCCGGGTTCAGGTGCCGGTATTGCGCGCTGGCGAATTCGACAAAGGCCGCGTTGGCGCAGGAGGGGATCGCGTCGATCGTCGACCAGGAACTGGGCTTGATGAAATCACCCACCCGCAGATCGCCCAGCCCCATGCCGGTGATCGAGGCGGGCAACTGGCGGCGGGGCAGGGTGGTGCCGCTTTCGGCGGCGGCGGCGCGGTTGTTCATCCGCTCGGTCTCGCGGATCAGGTCGCGCGCCATGATGCCCCAGACGGTGTAATCCTCGGCCACATCGGTCAGGCCCATGGAATGGCTCAGCGTCGCCTGCGGGTCGAAATCGACCACCAGCACCCGATAGCCATCCAGTGCGGCGGCATGGGCCAGATGCAGGGCGACGGTCGACTTGCCCGCGCCGCCCTTGAAATTGGCCACCGCCGCGCGGATCGCGCGCTTGCCCGCCGGGCGCGGCGGCATCAGAGACTTGCGGTTGATCTTGAGCCGGCGGCGAAGTTCGTTCACCTCTTCCAGGCTGAACCAGCGCTGGCGGCCATCGGGCTCGACCTCGCCGCCGGGCAGGGTGGGGTCGGCGACCAGCTTGCCACGAAAGGTCGACTGGTTGACGTTGAAGATCAGCTCGCTCACCTCCCAGCTGGAAAAGCGGCGCAGCGTCTTTTCCATCTCGGGGCTGAAGGTCTGCTGCCGGATCCAGCCTTGCAGCTTCAGCGACTGGTTGCGCAGGTGACTCAGGTCTTCGTGTGTATACATGCCTCGGGCTTCCTTTGTCTCAGGACGCTAATTTTCTATGCTTACCCATTTACGCTGTATTTGCATTTATGGCAAAAGGAAATATCATGAGGATGCGACCTTACCCGCGGGTAAGAAAGCCCTTGAAAACAGGGGGCTTCCGATTCGGGGCCGGGGCAGACAGAACGCCGCGATTCGACCGAGTCTCTTTGGTAGCGCTCCGCAAGATATGGGGTCACTTAGTCGCCGGAATACCCCTGATAGGGGGACAAAAGGAGCCGATACGGGGACAGCCAGGATGTCCCCCCTCACCAGTACTTCACCTTTTTTCTTTCTTTGAAAAGGGGAAGGGGAGGGGGCCGATCGCCAAGCTGCTTGACAGAATCGAAGCTTTGGACGCTAATTGTCACAAGATCGGGAAAAGCGTTGGGAAGACGCCGGACCGACGGCACGGGACAGCAGATCCCATCGTCGAGGCAGACGAGCAGAGAGTTGGATAATGCAGATCGCAAAACCGGTCGGGCGCAATGCCTCGGCCCTGAAATACGATATACTGTCGGCGCTGGCGGTGCATGCCCTGGCCGGTGACAAGCATCGCCAACGGCTGATCCTGCGGCTTTCGGCGCTGATCACCACCCGGTACAACTGGCAACGTAACGAGCTGTCCATGGGCCGGGACGAGATCGCGCGGCTGTGGTCGGTGGACGAACGCACCGTGAAACGCGAAATGGCGCGGCTGCGCACGCTGGGCTGGGTCACGGTGAAACGTCCCGGGGTGCGAGGCCGGGTCAGCGTCTATGAGCTCGATCTGAAACAGATGCTGCTGGACACGCGCACCAGCTGGGCGGTGATCGGCCCCGATTTCGAGGCACGGCTGGACGAGACGCCGCAAGCCGAAACGGCGGGCAATGTGGTGCCGTTGCATGTGCCGCCTCCGCTTGGCGAGAGCAGTGACGATCCGGTCTGGGCGCAGGTGCAGGCCGCGCTCTACGGGCGCGACCCCGAGCTTTGGTCGAGCTGGTTCCAGCATCTCAGCGAAGTCGAGCGCGGCGGCGGGCGCGCGGTGCTGATGGCGCCCAGCCGGTTCATGGCCGATTACATCGCCGCTCAGTGGAGCGGGCGGCTGCTGGCCGCCTATTCGCGCATCGACCCCTCGATCCGGTCGATCCGGATCGAGGCGGCGGGGTAGGGGGGCAGCGAGGACGCCCGCAGGGCGGAGGAGCGGGCGCCTAGCGTTTGCGCAGCGCGTCCTGAAGCGCCGCCCCCAGCGCGCCAGAGCCACCACCGCCCTTGGGGCCCGATTGCATCGGCCCGCGCGGGCTGCGGTCCCGGGGACCACCCGAGCGTGCCGGCTTCTCCTGCCGGGCCGAGGCGCCGCCATCCTTGCGCATGCTCAGCCCGATCCGCTTGCGCGGCACATCGATCTCGGTCACCGTGACCTTGATCACCTGGCCGGTCTTGACCACCTCATGCGGGTCCTTGACGAACCGGTCGGCCAGCTGGCTGACATGTACCAGCCCGTCCTGATGCACCCCGATATCGACAAAGGCGCCAAAGGCCGCGACATTGGTCACGGTGCCTTCCAGCACCATGCCCGGGCGCAGGTCGGTGATGTCCTCGACCCCGTCGGCAAAAGAGGCGGTCACGAAACTGGGGCGCGGGTCGCGGCCGGGCTTTTCCAGTTCGGCCAGAATGTCGCGCACGGTGGGCAGGCCGAAGCTTTCGGTCACGAACTGTTCCGCCCGCAGACCTTTCAAAGCGCCCTCATGCCCCATGATCTGACGGATATCGCGGCCACAGGCGCCGACGATGCGGCGGGCGACCTCATAGGCCTCAGGGTGCACGGCTGAGGCGTCGAGCGGTTCCTTGCCGTCGCGGATGCGCAGGAAGCCTGCGCATTGCTCGAACGCGCGGGGCCCGAGGCGGGCCACCTTGAGCAGGTCGCGCCGCGCGGCAAACGCGCCGTTCATGTCGCGATGGGCGACAATGGCCTCGGCCAGACCCGGCCCCAGCCCCGAGACATGCGCCAGCAGCGGCGCCGAGGCGGTGTTGAGGTCGACCCCGACCGCGTTCACCACATCCTCGATCACCGCCTCCAGCATCTGGCCCAGCCGGTGCTGGTCGACATCGTGCTGATACTGGCCGACCCCGATGCTTTTGGGTTCGATCTTAACCAGTTCGGCCAGCGGGTCCTGCAGCCGCCGGGCGATCGACACCGCGCCGCGCAAGCTGACGTCGAGCCCCGGGAATTCGCGCGCCGCCAGTTCCGAGGCGGAATAGACCGAGGCGCCGGCCTCGCTCACCACCACCTTGGTGGGGGCCTTCACCGAACTCGGCAGCAGTTTCAGCGTGTCGGCCACCATCCGTTCGGTCTCGCGGCTGGCGGTGCCATTGCCGATGGCGATCAGCTCGATGCCGTGCTGGGCGATCAGCCGCGCGATGCTGGCCTGCGCCCCGCGCAGGTCGTTCTTGGGCTGGAACGGATAGAGCGTGTCGGTCGCCACCAGCTTGCCGGTGGCATCGACCACCGCTGCCTTGACCCCGGTGCGGATGCCGGGATCAAGCCCCAGCGTGGGCCGCGCCCCGGCCGGGGCGGCAAAGAGCAAGTCCTTGAGATTGCGGGCAAAGACCTGGATCGCCTCTTCCTGCGCGCGGGCCCGCAGATCGCCCATCAGGTCGACCATCATCGACAGCGACAGTTTCACCCGCCAGGTCCAGCCGGCCACCTTGCGCAGCCACGCGTCTCCGGGGCCGGACCCACGGGTTTCCAGCCGCGAGGCCACCATGGTTTCGGCGCGCGCCGCGCCCTCGGCATCGGGGGCGATATCCAGCGTCACGACGCCCTCTTTCTGGGCGCGCAGCATGGCCAGCGCCCGGTGCGACGGTGTGGTGGCCCATTTCTCGGAATGGGCGAAATAGTCAGAGAACTTGGCGCCCGCCTGTTCCTGCCCTTCGATCACCTTGGCGCTCAGCATCGCCTCGCGGTGCAGAAAGGCGCGCAGCTCGCCCAGCAGGGTTGCATCCTCGGTCAGGCGCTCGGCCACGATATCGCGAGCCCCGTTCAGCGCGTCCTTGGTCGTGGGCACCCCCTCGGAGAGATAGGCCTGGGCCAGCGTCTCGGGCTCGGCTTTGCGGTCGGCCAGTATGGCCTCGGCCAGCGGTTCCAGCCCGTTCTCGCGGGCGATCATCGCCTTGGTGCGGCGCTTGGGCTTGTAGGGCAGATAGATATCTTCGAGCTGCGCCTTGGTCTCGGCCCGGGCGATCATCAGCGACAACTCGTCGGTCAGCTTGCCCTGATCGCGGATCGACCCCAGGATCGTCTCGCGCCGCGCCTCAAGCTCGCGCAGATAGGTTAGCCGGTCGGCCAGCGTGCGCAATTGGGTGTCGTCCAGCCCCCCGGTCGCCTCTTTGCGGTAGCGGGCGACAAAGGGCACGGTGGCGCCTTCGTCCAGCAGCTTGACCGCGGCATCCACCTGTTCGGGGCGGGCATTGATTTCGGCGGCGATGGTGCGGGCGATACGGTCCAAGAAGAATTCTCCCAGATAGGTTGGAGATCCTATCTAGCCAGCGGGGCAGGGGAGGGGAAGGGGGAGTGGTGTACGCTTAAGCGGGCCGGTTGGGGTATATGTTGATCGGGCCGCGTGGATGCGGAGAATGTCGGCATTGAGCCCTACCTGTGAATTGGTATTTTTCACTGCGCGCGCTCGCAGCAATAGAATTGCTGCAGGAGCAAAGTATTTTCTTGAGGCAAGTTTGTCCAAAGCAGACATAACCGACACTACGTATTGTCTTAAAACAATCCCACCAATTTCGCAGACCAGAAGTTGCAGCAAACGCTTTGTTGCATAGAAGACCGGATAGCCGTCACCTCTCGAAAGGTCGCCCTGCGAGACGCAAAATTCACCGGGGCGCCGCGTGGGTGCCGGCCAGTCGGCCAAAGACAGACCCGTTGATCAGCCCAGTGCCGCCGGGGTAGTTGAAGAAGAACACGCCGCCGACCAGTTCGCCCGCAGCAAAGAGGCCAGGGATTGGGGAAAGGCCATTGTCGAGCACTTGCGCAGTGTCGGGGTCGATACGCAATCCGCCAAAAGTAAAGGTGATGCCGCAGCCAACCTGATAGGCCTCGAACGGGCCGTCATCGATCCTGTTGGCCCAATTTGATTTCGGAACCGAAAGACCTTTGGTGGCGCGCCCGTCCTTGACGTTGGGGTCAAACGGTGTGTCCGTGTCGACAGCGGCGTTATAGGCCTTGATCTCATCCAGGAACCCTTGCGGATCAACCCCTTCGAGTTTCTCCGCCAGAGCCTCGATCGTCGGCGCGGTGACCTTGGTCACCCGTTTTATCCGATACTCGTCGCGCAGGATATGCGTGACCTTGCTGTCGAAGATCTGCCAGGCGAACTGGTCGGGCTGGTTCAGGATGATGCGGCCATACTTGGCGTAGGTGTAGTTGCGAAAATCCGCGCCCTCGTCAACGAAACGCCGCCCCGTTGCATTCACCATGATGCCCCAGGGATAGGAGTGTTTCTGGAACCCGTCGCCCACGTCCAGGTCGCCGAACTCGGGCGCGTTATAGTCCCCAGCCTACGGCGTGACATCCAGACCAGTTGCCGTAGGTCGACGCGCCGATATCCATCGCCATCTTGATACCTTCGCCGGTGTTGAAACGCGAGCCACGCACCCGCGCCATTTCCCAGCCGGGACCAAGATAGCGGGTGCGCATTTCGGGGCTGGCCTGAAAACCGCCCGCCGCGACGACAACGGACTTGGCACCAAGCTCTTCGATATGGCCCTTGTGGCGGACCTTGACGCCGGTCACCGCATGGCCATCGGTCAGCAGTTCGATTGCACGTGTGTCATAGCGGATCTTGACTCCGCTTTCGCGGGCGATCTTGGTGTGGGCGTCTACCAAACCTTCGCCGCCACCCCAGGATTCCAGGGTTAACCCGCCCCAGAACTTGAAGCGGCCATCGACTTTGAAGGCCTGACGTCCATAGATCGGCAGGAACCGAATGCCCTTGTCACGCATCCAGTGCATCGTGTCGCGTGATGAGCGCACAAGACGCTCACACAGCGCCGGGTCGGTGCGGTATCGGGTGACCCGGAACATGTCGTCAAAAAACTGTTCTTCGGTGTAGGTCCCGAAATCAGTGATCGCGATCTGATCTTCCGACAGGTCGGGACAAAGCGCGCGTATATCGTCCACGCCGTCATAGGCGAAGCGAATGGCCCCGGCAGTATAGCGCGAGTTGCCACCGTTTTCTGCCTCGGGCGCGCATTCCAGCATCAATACGCTCGCGCCCTTTTCGCGGGCCTCATGGGCGGCGCAAAATGCAGCGTTTCCGGCGCCAATGATAATGGTGTCCCAGATGCTCATGCCTTTGCCTCTTTTTGCGGTGCCTTGAACAGGTCCTTGCGCAGCGTCATCAGCGCGCCGGGGTCGATCTTGGCTTGAATAACAGTGGTTTGCCCTGAGGCGATGGCCTCTTGCAGGGCGGAGCCCATGCCCCCGGGCCCGTCGACCCAGATGCCCTTGCCACCGCAGAGCTCCGCGAATTTGTCGAAACGCGGACTCTCGATTTCTGCGCCCAGCAGACGCCCGCCGTAAAACTCTTGCTGATAGGCTTTCTCGGCGCCCCATGCCTCGTTGTCCAAGACCACGATGGTAATCGGAAGCTTGTGTGAAATGGCGGTTTGAATTTCGATCATTGTATAGCCAACGGCGCCATCGCCCATGATCGCAACAACCGGACGCTCAGGGGCCGCGGCCTTGGCGCCGATCGCGGCGGCCAGCCCGAAACCGACCAGACCAAAGTCAAGCGGGGTGATCAGCGACATCGGAGCGTAATGGGCCAAACGATCCGCGGCTTGCAGGCAGGTATTGCCGGTATCGAGTGTAACGATGGCGTCCTCGGGCAGCGTATTGCGTAGCTCGCCCAAGGCGCGGCGGGGGTGCATGGGGAGCGTTTCGACCAAAGCCTCTTCGGCCCGTTCTGCCAAGAGGCTGTCCATATCCGCCCTGAAGCGTTCACGCCACGCATCGCAATTCGGTCTCTCGCCTGCCTCGGTCAGCGCCTCGGCCGTCAGGCGTGCATCGCCCTGGGCCGCGATTTCGGCCGGGAAATACCGACCGACGGCCGCGCCTTCGACATCAACATGCGCGATGCGGGTCTCTGCGCCTACGTAATCGTTGGAATGGAAGGTTGAGTTGAAGCCAAGCCGCGCGCCAAGCACGACCATCACATCTGCCTCTTTCGTCAGGCGGCTGGCTACGCGGTTGCCGCGTGGTCCGGCTTGTCCGGCAAACCAGGGATGGCCGTGGCGCATCACATCGGCATGGCCGGTCGAGGCCACAACGGGCACTTCCAGAGTTTCGGCCAGCGCGGTCAGCGCATCGCGGCCCGCACCCCATTTGAAACCACCCCCGGCAAAGATCACCGGGCGTACGGCCCCGGCCAGCAACGCGGCAATGGCGCTAACGTCGGCAGGCGCGGCAGGACCCGGACGAGCAAGCGCAAGCGGTTTGGGATAAATGGCAGGGATCTCTTCGGCAAAGAGGTCGCGCGGGACGTGCAGTACAACGGGGCCACGGCGACCCGTGTTGGCCAGACGGATGGCATCTTCAAGCATCGGGGCCAGTCGCGACGGGTCGGTTACCATTACCGAGCGTTTGCAGATCGGTGCAAACAAAGCGACCTGATCAACCTCCTGAAAGGTGTCCTTGGCCTGATCCGCGCGGGTGATCGCGCCTGCAATGACAACCATCGGTGAATAGGCAAGGTGCGCTTCGGCCACGGCGGTGACGATGTTCACCACACCCGGACCTGCCTGCGCGCCCAGCACAACTCCGGGTTTGCCTGTCATGCGCGCCCAGGCATCGGCCATATGACCTGCGGCACGCTCATCCCGCGCACCGACATAGGCGATCTCTCTGCCCTTATGCATCGCGTCGTAAAGTTCGAGCATCGAGCCGCCCAAAAGGCCGAACACAGTGTCGATCCCGTTGGCCTTCAAGACGCGGTAGACGGCCTCGCCGCCGTTGATATGTGTCATGTCTTAGTCCTCAGCTTTTGGGCGCAGGTTGTCGGGATCAAACAATGGCGCGTCATGAATTGTCACCGGATAGGTTTCATTCAAAATCCGGACTGCAATATCCGCTCGTGGCGTCCCCTTCCTTACAAAGAGCCAGCCGAGCGATTTGCCTAACGTGTAGCCATAACCGCCCGAAGTGGTCAGGCCGACGATCTGGTCTCTGAAAAAGACCGGCTCGCCGCCATGAATATCGATGTCATCGCTCTGGAGTTCCGCATAAAAGAGTTCCCATTCGGGATCGCGCTGCAGCAGCGCTTCTTTTCCTATGAAGTCGCGGCCTTCGGTGACCACAAAACGCTCCAGCCCGACGTCGAACGGCCCGATATCAGTCGTCAGTTCACCGCTGGCGCGATAGGCTTTCTCCATGCGCATCCCGTTAAAGGCATAAGAGCCCAGATCGGTCAGCCCGTGTGCCGAGCCCACATCGAACAGCGCGTCATAAAGTTCAGGGATCCGGTTCAGCAGGGCGTGTAACTCCCAGCCCAACTCGCCGACGAAGGACACGCGCAACGCATAGCATGGCACACCGGCGACGGTGATTTCCTGTCCTGAAAGCCACGGGAAGGCGGCATTGGACAGATCGGCATCGGTCAGTTCGGACAAAATGCGCCGGGAAGCAGGGCCGGACATCGCCAGCATCCCCCAATCGGCGCTGCGATTGACCATCTGCACGTCTTCACCGGGCCGTATATGGGATTTGATCCAGGCAAAATCCGGATTGGCACGGGTAATAGGGGAGCCGGTAAAATACCGGTTCTCATTGATCCGCCAAATGGTGATCTCGGTCTCGAACCGGCCCTTTTCTGTCAGCAAGTGATTGAGGCTCATCCGCCCATCCTTGTGCGGGATGCGGTTCGCTGACAGGCGATTGAGCAGTTTGCCCGCATCCGTCCCGGTGATCTCGAATTGGGCGAATGCGCAAAGGTCGATCACACCGGCCGTCGCGCGGGTGGCCTGCGCCTCGGCCAACGCATTTTCATGCCAGGATTGATGGCCCCAGCCGATTTGCTCAACTTCACCGACATCCCCAAAATAACGAGGACGTTCCCAACCGGCGATTTCACCAAATACGGCCCCTTTGGCAGCCAGCCGATCATACAGCTGATGGCGGTTCAGCGGGCGCAAACTGTGGAACTGTTTTCCCGGACAGGGCGTGTCATGGCGGCGCATGAACTCGTCCTTGGTGCGTTCGACGATGTAGTGATCCGATGCGAAATCGCCATAGCGGCGGGGGTCCAACGACCGCGTGTTGATCGAGGTTTCGCCATGCACCATCCAGTCGGCCAGCACCTTGCCCGCGCCACCACCCCACGCAAGGCCGATGGAAGACCCGCAAGACAGCCAGACATTCGGCGCACCGGACGGGCCAACCAGCATACCGCCATCCGGCGTGTGGGTGATCGCGCCGCGCACCACGCGTTTGATCCCAAGCTCGGCCAGGATCGGCATCTTGTCGAAGGCGATCATCAGGAAATCGCCAATCGAGTCATAATCCGCCTCAAACAACTCGTTCTCGGCGGCCCATGGCGCGCCTTTCGGCATTTCCCAGACGGTCGGGCAGACATGGCCCTCGTAAATGCCAATCA
This sequence comes from Ruegeria pomeroyi DSS-3, assembly GCF_000011965.2. Taxonomy (NCBI): domain Bacteria; kingdom Pseudomonadati; phylum Pseudomonadota; class Alphaproteobacteria; order Rhodobacterales; family Roseobacteraceae; genus Ruegeria; species Ruegeria pomeroyi. The sequence continues at coordinate 343,279 of NC_006569.1, forward strand.
GGCCGGATTTTTGTTCCTGCCGGATATAGCCGCCAAAAGCGTTGTCCCGCATCACCGGCAGTTCGGGGCGTCCTTCGAATTCGGGCACCCTGTCGGTGACAAGATAGTGATGCAGGCAAGAGACCGAGGGAATCTTGAGCCCGAACCATTCACCGACCTGATTGGCGTAGGATCCGGCAGCAATCACGACATGTTCGGCCAACACGTCGCCCTTTTCGGTTCTGAGACACCACATGTCACCCTTGCGACTGGCCCCCAGCACCTGATTGCGCCGCTCGATTTTCGCCCCGCGTGCACGGGTGGCGGCGGCCAGGGCCATAGTCACGCCGGACGGGTCGATATGCCCGTCCTCATAGGTTTGTACGGCGGCCTTGACGTTGTCGACCTTGTAGAAAGGATTACCTTTTGCGACTTCATCCGGCCCAACCAGATCCATCGGCAGGTCCAGCAATCTGCCGACGCCCATGATCGACTTCATCCAGTCGACTTCGTCATCGGTTGTGGCAATGCGGAAGCCGCCGACCTCGTGCCAGCCAATAGACTGCCCGGTTTCCTTCTCGACCCGTTTGTAGGTCTCGATCGAGGTCTTGTTGATCCAGCCCGCAATGCGGCTGCCCACCGCATGGGCAATCTGCCCGGCGGCATGCCATGTGGAGCCACTGGTCAGTTCGGCCTTTTCAAACAGGATCGTGTCGGTCCATCCGTTTTCGGCCAGTTGAAACTGGGCTGCGACACCCATGATACCGCCGCCAATAATCGCGACGCGGGTGACGCGCGTTGTATCCGACATCAGAATGCCTCCTTGGCAGGTTTGACCGAAACGCTAGCGGCAAAACGGGTGCAGGCGATTTCCACCTCGAACCCCGTCACGACATCCTGTGTTGCAATCAGGTCTAGCGGCGCGTTGATCATCGCCAGCGCGACAGAACGGCCAAAGCGATAGCTCCACGCCGCAGAGGTGATCTGACCCACGACCCGGCCATCATAGTAGATCGGTTCATCATGGATCGGCATTGCATTCGGATCATCGAACAGAAGCGAGACGACCCGACGCTTGGGGGAACCCGCATTGGCCAGCGCCCCCTGTCCCACGAACCCGGTGCCAAAGGCACAGAACGCCCCCAACCCTGCCTCTTGCGGGGTGGTGCCCGGCGTCAATTCATGTCCGAACGCCCGAAACCCGCTTTCGATCCGCAAGCTGCCGCTGGCAAAAAGACCCGCATGGGTCGCACCCGCCGCAACAAGCGCCTCATGCGCGGCCATGGCCATGTCGGATGGCACATAAAGCTCGTATCCCTCCTCGCCAGTGAAGCTCAGCCGGCCGGCCCAACCGCGCGCCAGCCCGATTTCGACCGGCGCGAAACGGAAGCGCTTCAGATCGGGCACCGGAGTGTTGGTGGTGGCCTGCAAAACCTCGCGCGCTTTGGTCCCGGCGAGGCCAATCGCGGCATAACCGCTGGTCACGTCGGTAAATTCCACGCGAAAGTCGCCACGGGTTTCGCGCATGCGCTTCATGTCCCGCACAACCTCGCCCGCGCCGACGATCATCAGATAGGTCTCAGGGCCATGACGTTGCACGGTCAGATCGCTTTCAACACCGCCGCGCGCATTCAGGATCTGGGTATAGGCGATGCGCCCTTCTGCGATATCCATCTGTGCGGCGCAAAGCCGGTTCAGAAAGGTGCAGGCGTCCGGTCCCTGAACCATGATTTTGCCAAAGGCGGATTGGTCCAGAATGGCCGCACCATTGCGGCAGGCATCTACTTCACGCGCTACCTGATCGCGCCATTTCGGAATGCCAAACGTCAACGGCAGATGCGCCTCGTCGCCACCGAAATGCAACGCGCGTTCCCAGCCGCCGCGCGCCTCGAACCGCGCGCCCGCAGCCACCAACCCCTCGTGAACGGGCGAACGGCGCTGACCGCGTGCCGTGTCCATCGCCCGACCCGGATAGGGGTTGTCATAGTGACGACCCAATACCTCGGGAATGCGGGCCTCCAAGGCGCCAAGCACGTCCATCTCGGGGCTGAAGCGGCGGATATCGGCCTCGTTCAACTCCATCGTTGGCTCGCCCGCGATGATCCATTCCGCCATCGCGCGCCCCGCGCCACCAGCCAGTGCGATGCCGGTCGAATTCATGCCCCCCATCAGGAAAAGCCCAGGCACCTCGGGGCTTTCGCCCAGCATGAACTGACTGTCGAGCGTAAAGCTTTCCGGGCCGTTCAGCAGCTTCCGTACCTCGGCGGTCTCCAGCGCGGGAATGCGGCGCAACGCATTCTCCATCATCGGCATGAAGTGATCCCAATCCTCATCCAGCAGATCAAAGCTGAAATTCGCAGGCAGATCCTTGGTGGAAATGCCCTTGGCATGGGGCTCGAACGAGCCAACCAGCAACCCCTCAACATCGTCGCGGGCATAAAGATAGGCATCCTGATCGTTGAGTGTCGGCAGATGCGCTCCGGGTCCAAGCGCCTGCACCTCGGCCAGCGGTTTCGTCAGGATGTAGTAATGCTCGCAGGCATATAGCGGCATGTGCGCGCCCGCCATCGCGGCCACCTCACGCGACCAGAGACCGCAGGCGATTACGACCTCTTCGGCCTCGATCACGTGCTCGCCAACTTCAACAGCCGAAATACGCCCGCCTTTCTTTTTCAACCCGGTCACAGCAGTATCTTCAAAAAGATGCACACCGCGCGCCTTGGCCCCTTTCGACAGTGCAAGCGCCACATCCGAAGGGTTGACGCGCCCATCAGCCGGTGACCAGACGGCGCCGATCACGTCATCCACCTCGATCAGCGGCCATAGCTCCTGCGCGCGGTTGGCATCAACCACCTCGGCCTCCAATCCAAAGGCGCGACCAAGCGACACCTGCCGTTTGATATTGGTTAGCCGGTCGGTATTCGTGGCCAGCGTCAGCGACCCCGTTTGGGTCCAGCCGGTGGCCTGTCCGGTCTCGCGCTCCAATTCGCCGTAAAGGTCAATCGAGTAGTTGATCAGCCTTGTCAGCGTCGCCGACGGGCGCAGACGGCGCACCAGACCGGCGGCATGCCAGGTTGTGCCCGACGTCAGTTTCGAACGCTCCAGCACCACGATGTCTTTGCGCCCTTCGCGGGCAAGGTGATAGGCGATGGAACAGCCAATGACGCCGCCGCCGATGACGACGGTGCGTGCGTGTGAAGGGAGGGTCATGTCAGGGCTCCGTCGCGGATCATCTCCGACAGGGTGTCATCAAAGGCCAAGAGGGCCTCATCAATCAGTTCGGGTGTGTGGGCGGATGAGGTCAAACCAGAGGTATAGGCCATCATGTCCACGCCGCGCGACAGCATGCCGTCTCGATAGGCCTTGACCAGGGGTTTGGGGAGGCCCCTGATTTCGGCGGGGCCAAGCCCATCAAGGCGGTCACGGCCGAAAAACACATGGAAAATCGAACTGTCACCATAGGCAATGCCCGCGACGCCCTGTCGTTTCATGGCGGCATTCATCCCATCGCGCATACGCTCGGCCATGGCGTCGGCCTGCGCTTGTGCCTCGCCATTGGCCAAAAGCGGCATTGCGGCACAGGCCGCAGCGGCAATCAGGGGCGAGCCGTTGAAGGTGCCCTTGTGGCTGACAGCCGGGCCAAACCCGTTGCGCACGGTTGCATTGTTCAACAATTCCATGATGTCCGCGCGACCACAAATCGCGCCGCCGGGCAAACCTCCGGTGACCACCTTGGCCAAGGTGGTCAGGTCAGGCACAATCCCGTCGCGCGCCTGACGCCCCCCGGGCGACCAGCGAAACCCGGTTATGATTTCATCAAAAATCAGCACAACACCCGCGGCCCGCACCACGTCGTGCAGCGCCCTCAAGGTGTCGGTCGCCAAAGGCACGCAGCCGTAGTTCGCACCCGAGGCTTCGATGATCACCGTGCCGATGCGGTCATCCTGAAGCGCACTTTCCATCGCCTGAGGATCAGCCGCGCAGATGTGGATCAGATCGTTGATGGCATCCGGGATACCCAAAGACGGTACCTGATCGCTGCCCGGCTTGGCCCCTTTCAGCGCGTGATCATGCCATCCGTGGAAATGGCCCTCGACACGCAGCACATGATCCTTGCCAGAATAGGCACGGCCCAGTCGCAGCGCCAGCATCGTGGATTCCGTACCCGATGCGGTGAAACGGGTGCGGTCAGCAGAAGGATATAGCCGGTTGACCCATTCGGCCCACTCGATTTCCCGGGTGTGGCAATCCGCGCTGAAAACCGAGCGTTCGGCCTGTTTTTGGATGGCTTCAACAATTGCAGGGTGACAATGCCCCAACATCTGGCTGGCGCTGCCCATCTTGAAATCAATATAGCGGCGTCCCTCGACATCCCATTTTTCGCCACCTTGCGCGCGATCGATGAAAACCGGGTACGGATCGCGATATCGCAACTCGTGGCTGACACCGCCGGGCAGGCTCGCGCGGGCGCGGGTGCTAAGATCCTGGTTCATCATGCCGGCCGTCCAATCTGCGCCCGGGTCAGGCGGATATCAAAATCCTTCCTCAGCGCGCGATCCACATCGTCAGGCAGGTGACTCGGGAAATACCCGCTCAGGATTTCGCGCGTCTTTTCCCGCGCAACATCGCCAATCCGTTTTGCGCCGTTGTCCTGCCAGTCGCGGGGTGCCCGCCGGTCCCCGATTTCGGGATAGAAATAATCCGACTTCATCCGGCTGAACGTATGCTGCTCGCCCAGATAGTGCCCCACGCCGCGGCATACCCCCGCAATGACATCTGCCGCGATGTTCTCGGGCGTGGCCTCGATGCCGCGTACAGTGCGCAGGATGTTGCCCAACATGTCGTTGTCAGTGACATAGGCCGCATGGCTCACGCCCAAGAGGCTCGACATCATACCGGCGGCCTGGGTGATGATGTTTGAGCCGGCATGGGCCGCCATTGCGACCGCCAGAGATTTCTCGGCTCCGTATTGGGCATCCAACCGCTTTGCATCGGTGATCCCGGCTATCGAAGAGGTCGGCAAGTCCCACCGCCGCCCCATCTGCGCGGCACCTGCCATCAATATGGCCTGTTCTCCGCCGCCGCCGCTCATCGAACCTGTGCGCAGGTCCGCCACCAGAGGTTTGGGCGCAAAGATCGCTTTGGCTTCAGGATCGACCAGTCGCGCAAACACCAGTCCTGCCAGCGTTTCCGCAACCGCCTGCACCAGCGATCCGGCAATCGTCGCCGGACTGGTGGCTCCGGCTTGTCCGGCGCTGATCAATTGCACCGGGAACCCGGCCTTGATGGCCAGTTCCAACACCTCACAGGCTTCTTCAGCAAAGCGCATGGGCGGGACGACATGACACACCATCTCTGTCAGGAAAGGACGGGCGCGAAACGCCGCTTCGCCGCCAGCGACCGCATAGCAAAGCCTGGCGATGTCAGCGACGTTTCGCGGCTCGGTCACCGAGATCGAAACGTGTTTGGACGTGCCCGCAAGACAGGCATAAGCGGTGTTCAAATCCATCAATGCGTTGCTTTCGATATCGCGTGCCACAACCGGTCGGCTGAAGTGGTGGATATTGTCCATCCGGTCCACGATCCGCGCCGCATCGTAGAGGTCCTGCAACGTCGAATCCCGATACGCATGGGTATCAAGGTCAAACACGCCAGGCGCCGCGCCACCGGTAGACATATGCACGCGGGCGGCTTCAATCTTCAGGTCATTCTCGGGGCGCTGGCCACATAACGTAAACCCGCGCTGCGCACCGTCAATCGCCCACTTCACCAGCGTGCGCGGGAACAGCAGCCGACCGTCATCCGTCATTGTACCACCAGCGGTGGTGACTTTTTCGATCATCGAGGGAATGGCCTGGCTGAGCCCAAGGTCTTCAAGAAGCTTGAACGCGGCTTCTTCGACCAAACTCTCTTCATCAGGCGAAAGCGGTTTGAGACGCCCGCCAACCACCCCCGGCCATACCGGTGGCTGCGGGTCAGGCTCCGAAACTTGCTTCAAGCGGTCTTTGCGGCCGCGCCGACGGTTTGTCTTGGTCATAGATTCATGAGCTCAGGTTAATGCCACCCTATCTTGCGCAGGAAACCGCGCAGTTTACTAAAGCAACCTTCTCAGCAATGAATGAGTATCACTCATCATTTGGATTGCCGTGACAGCCTCTCTCACAGCCCTACGTGCCTTCGACGCCGCCGCCCGGAACGGGAGTTTTCGGGCAGCGGCGGCGGATCTTAACGTGACCCCGACAGCAATCAGTCATCATATTCGCGGATTGGAGGACCAGCTTGGCGTCAAGCTTTTCAGGCGCGAAGGTCGTGATGTCGCCCTAACAGACGATGGAAGGCGTTTGGCCGATGCGACCAATCAGGCCTTTGGCCTGTTGGACAATGCGGTTCAATCCCTTCGGCGAAGCGCCCGAAAAGCGGTGCGAGTTTCGGCGGGGCCGATCTTTACGGCGCGCTGGCTGATGCCGCGGATCAGTGATTTCTGGGAGGCCCATCGCGAGATCGAATTGGAAGTGGTGCCAGCCATTCATCCCGGCGCACGCGACCGCGAGAATGTCGATATCGTCATCCGCTGGGACCGCATCGCCGACATGGGCCGTGATGCGGTCAAACTGCTCGAGCTCAGCCCCGTTGCCATAGCATCTGAAGATTTCGTTGCCAAACGAGGCCCTATCGATCACCCCAAGGATCTGTTGATCCTGCCCCTGTTGCACCAAAGAAATCACTGGGGATGGCTGGACTGGTTCGAAGCAATGGGAGTTTCACTAGCCGACCCGCTCTACGGACCGATCTTCGAGGATGCAAACGTGTTGTTGCGCGGCGCTGCCGAAGGTCAAGGGGCAATCATTGGCTGGCTTCCATTGATCGACCAGGATCTGGCGGAAAAGAGAGTCGTTCGGGTTTTCGATGAACGTATCGCCCCGACCCATGGCTATTTTGTCGACGTCCAGCACAACAGCAGGGCTCGTGTTGAGGTTCGAGCGGTTGAGGATTGGCTAATCTCGCAATCATGATTGGCAAGAACTTCGGGTTTTTTCGCGAGGGGCGGGAGTGTTTACATGAAGCTTCCGAGCCGCCTGCCCTGTCGCGCAATTTGATGTAAGTTCCGATGACCGCTACGCCAACCGCAGCTGCAAATTCGCGTCGGGCAATCTGTATTTGAGCGCGACATTGAACGACCGGATTGGTGATTTTGGCGACGATGCAGCGATGAGCATGCTGCGCCAGCAATAGCTGCAATTGCACAAGTCCGGAAAGTCCCGCGGACTGTGAGTTCGGGCATCCGAGGGTTTCGCGCACGCAGCGAATGTCAGGAAAGCGAGCTGCCACCGCAGCATCGGCATCAGAGGTTGGAAGTCGGGTATGGGCCGAAACCGTCTTGACGCCGGTCAGGGGTGCGGTGCCCTCTGTTGCATCGCCGCATGACGGCTTCGAGCCCGTTTTACCAGATGCTGCGACTGCATTAAATGCCCGGCTAACCATTGGCTTTAGGGTCTTCGGGTTTCACACAGAAGAAGATGCCTGCCCCAACGCAAGCCCATAGAAAATGCGCGTTCAGCGAATGCATTTCGATATCTGTGCCTAGGTTGGCGTTTGTGAATGACCCAACAAGGACAGGAATGAACAGGAATCCAAACGCACAGAAAGCGGCAGTAAGCCGCTTAGCCACATCGTCGGATACTTTGAAAACGCAAGTAGAAATAATCCGAGCGAACTTGCCACCTAGGATGATCCCTCCCCACATACTGGCGAAGAATGCGAGAATTCCCACTCCTCGCGCCACCTCACCGTCAAACATAATGACGAAAGGTATGAGAATGAACGGTGCCGTTCCAACCCAAGGCAACCACTTCGACTTCTCCATCTTCTTAAAAAACTCAATCAACATAATGACCCCCTACCACAGGCCACAAAACATACATAGAAGACATTCGCGCAGCCGCAGCGAAAGTCAACTTTGTCCCGCACAGCCGTCATCCAGCTTATCGTGCCGGGCTTTCAGGTCTGGCGCTCCTGTCAAGTCCTGTTGCGTGACAAATGCGCAAAACACCCTGATTTTGCGCATATGAATCCGGGCCGATCTGGCGCCCCTGTCGCCCGCGCACGCGGATTTGCGCGGACTGGGGCAAAATGCGCAGTCTCCCTCGATTGAAACGCGGCGCGCGCCCATGTATGGGGAGCCTGTCAAATCAGAGTAACCGGTGTCGGACCCAAGGCCCGATTCCCCCGCGCCGCAATACATGTGGCAACACACTCTCGGATCGCACGCCCCAGGAAAGGCTAAAAAAGGTAAGAGAATATGGCTGAAAAAATGAACTCCGACATATTGTATACCATTGTAGACGAAGCGCCGGAGCTGGCCAGCGCCTCGTTCCTGCCGATCATCCGCAAGTTCGTTTCGGCGGCGGATATCACGGTTGGAACCCCCGATATCTCGCTGGCGGGCCGCATCATCGCCACCTTCCCGGAAAACCTGACCGCCGATCAGCGCCAGTCCGACGATCTGGCCGCCCTGGGCGAGCTGGTGAAGACGCCCACCGCCAATGTGATCAAGCTGCCCAACATCTCGGCCTCGGTGCCGCAGCTGGTGGCCGCGATCGAGGAATTGCAGAACCAGGGTTATGACATCCCGTCCTATCCCGAGGCGCCCGCCACCGACGCGGAAAAGGACATCCGCGCGCGTTATGACGCGATCAAGGGCTCGGCGGTGAACCCGGTCCTGCGCGAAGGCAACTCAGACCGGCGCTCGGCCAAGGCGGTCAAGAGCTATGCGCAGAAGAACCCGCATTCGATGGGTGAATGGGTCTCGACCTCGAAGACCAAGGTCAGCTCGATGCCGGGCAACGATTTCTATGCCAACGAGAAATCGGCCACCATCACCGCCGCGCAGGCGGGCAAGGCACGGATCGAGTTCATCGGTGCCGATGGCAGCGTGAGCGAGCTGAAGAAGAACTGGCAGCTGGACGAAGGCACCGTTGCCGATGCGACCTTTATGTCGGTCAAGGCGCTGGGTGCGTTCCTGGCCGAGGCCATCGAGGACACCAAGGCCGACGGCACCATGTTCTCGCTGCACATGAAGGCCACGATGATGAAGGTCAGCGACCCGATCATCTTTGGCCACGCGGTCAAGGCCTGGCTGGCGCCGGTGTTCGAACAGTATGGCGACCGCATGGCGGCGCTGGGGGTAAACCCGAATTCCGGTCTGGGCGACCTGCTGGAGCGGGTCAAGGGCGACGCCGAGATCCTGGCCGCCATCGAGGCGGTCAAGGCGGATCGTCCGGCCATGTACATGGTCGACAGCGACAAGGGCATCACCAACCTGCACGTGCCGTCTGACGTGATCATCGACGCCTCGATGCCCGCCGTGATCCGCGCGGGCGGCAAGGGTTGGGATCAGACCGGCGCCAAGGGCGACACCAATTGCGTGATCCCCGACCGCTGCTATGCGACCGTCTATGACGAGACCATCAACTTCTTCAAGGCCAACGGCGCGCTGGACGTGACCACCGCCGGTTCGGTGGCCAACGTCGGCCTGATGGCCCAGAAGGCCGAGGAATACGGCAGCCACCCGACCACGTTCGAGGCGCCCGCCAACGGCACCATCCGCATCGTGCTGGCCAATGGCGACGTGCTGCATTCGCATGCGGTCGAGGCGGGCGATATCTGGCGCGCCTGCACCGTCAAGAAGGCGCCGATCGAGAACTGGATCCAGCTGGCGATGGACCGTCAGCGCCTGACCGGCTCCGAGGCGATCTTCTGGCTGGATGCCAACCGTGCCCATGACGCGCAGCTGATCGCCTATGTCAAACCGGTGCTTGAGGCGGCGGGCGTGGCCGACAAGTTCCAGATCCTGGCCCCGCGCGAGGCAACGGCGCAATCGCTGAAGACCATCACCGCAGGCAAGGACAGCATCGCCATCACCGGCAACGTGCTGCGCGATTACCTGACCGACCTGTTCCCGATCCTGGAGCTGGGCACCAGCGCCAAGATGCTGTCGATCGTCAAGCTGATGCAGGGCGGCGGGCTGTTCGAGACCGGCGCCGGTGGTTCGGCCCCCAAACACGTGCAGCAGCTGGTCGAGGAAAACCACCTGCGCTGGGATTCGATGGGTGAATTCTGCGCGCTCGGGGAAAGCCTGAACTTCCTCGCCGACAGCCGCGGCAATGCCAAGGCCGGGGTGCTGGGCCGCGCCGCCGAGGCGGCGACCCAGGGCATTCTGGATTTCAACCGCAGCCCCAGCCGCAAGGTGGGCCAGCCCGACAACCGCGACAGCCATTACTGGTTCGCCCGCTACTGGGCCGAGGCGCTGGCGGCGCAATCCGACGATGCCGATCTGGCCGCCGAGTTTGCCCCGCTGGCCAATGCACTGGCCGATGGCGAACAGGCGATCCTGACCGAACTGGCCGCAGCCCAGGGCAAAGCGGCCGATATCGGCGGCTATTACAAGCCCTCGGCCGATTTGAAGGCCGCGATCATGCGGCCCTCGGCCACGCTGAACGCGATCATCGGCTGAACCTGACGGTATGATGGATCAGGGGCGCGGGGGGTAACCCTCGCGCCCTTTTGTGTGGCGGTTCCGTCTGGCCGTCGGGGGTTGCCTGTCCGTCCGCGTCTCAGGCGGCGAACACCCGTTGCCCGTCCATCCAGGTTTCGAGAACCTTGATGGCCTTGATCTCGTCGGGCGCCACCTTGCGCGGGTCCTGATCGAGGATCACCATATCCGCCAGCTTGCCCGGTTCGAGGCTGCCGATCTCGTGGTCCGAGAACAGCTGCCAGGCGGCCTCGGAGGTCATTGCCCGGATCGCCGAGTCCACCGAGATCCGCTCCTGCGGCGCCAGCACATAGTCCGGTTCCTTCCAGGTGCGGCGGGTCACCGCCATTTCGATCATGTGCAGCGGGTTGGGGTCGGTCACCATGAAATCCGAATGCAGGGTAAAGCCCACGCCCGCCTCTTCGACGCTTTTGCAGCGGTCCAGCAGCTGCGCCTTTTCCAGGCCAAAGACCTGATCGCGCATGGCAACGCCCCAATAATGGACATGGCCGATCAGGAAGCTGGCCGAGACGCCAAGCGCCTTCATGCGCGCGATCTGTTCGTCATGCAGGATCGAGCAATGCTCGATCCGGGGACGCACGCGGGCCATGTCGATCCCGGCATCGGCCAGTGCCTGGCAGGTGTCCAGAATATTGTCGATGGCCGCATCGCCATTGCCATGGATGGCGAGATGCCAGCCCTTGCCCGCGCGTTCGAGGGCGGTGGTGGTCAGCTCGTCCGGCTCCATATAGGCAAGGCCGCGATCCTCGCGGTTCAGATAGGGTTCGCGCTGCAGGCCGGTGAACCCCTGATTGGAGCCGTCGGCAACCAGTTTGTACCCCGCCACACGGGCCAGCGCGTTGCCATCACCCTGTTTCACGCCGGCATTGTCCCAGGTTTCGGTGCCAAGCGTGTAAAAGGGGTAGGCGCGAAGCCGCGCCGTCATTCGGCCCGATTGCGCCGCCGCGGCCATGACCTGGACATCGGCGGGCGATTGCGCCAGCGCGCCAAGGCTGAGTTCGGACACCGTGGTCAGGCCCTGTTGCGACCATTTCCCGAGCAGGCCAAGCAAGCCTTCGACCGGGTTCACCTGTTTCATCGCCGGATAGTTTTCGGCGATCTGAAGGAAGGCGACATTGTTCTTGATCGTCCCGGTCAGGTTGCCATCGGCGTCGCGCACGAATTCGCCGCCCGGCGGGTTCGGAACGTCATTGGTCAGGCCCGAGACCTCGAACGCCCTGGAGTTGGCATAGGCAAGGTGCCCGGAGGCGTTCAGGATGAAGATCGGGTGATCGGTCGAGATCGGATCGAGCTCGGCAAAGGTGAGGGCATCGGCCCCCTCCTGCACCGCCGGATCGAAGTTTCGGAACACCAGCCAGTCGCCGGCGGGCGTTTTGGCCGCGCGCGTCGCGATATGGTTCAGCACCTCGTCAACGGTGGTAAACCGGGCCATGCCGACATAGTCCATGATCGCATCGACCACCGATCCCGAGACGGCATGGGCATGCGCGTCGATAAAGCCCGGCAGGACGGTCTTACCCTCCAGATCGACCACGGTGGCATCATCCCCGGCAGCGGCGCGCACCTCGGCATCGCTCCCCACGGCCAGAATGCGATTGCCGCGAATGGCGATGGCCTGGGCAGTGGAGAATTCGGCGTCAACGGTCAGCACGTTGGCATTGGTGAAAAGGGTGGTGGGCCCGCTCGCCCCGGTCTGGGCGTGGGTGTCGTTTGGCATCAGCGCCGCGAGGCTTGCGGCGGCGGCGCCGGTCTTGAGAAAATCCCTGCGACCCAGGCTTGCCCAGTCGATGCCCCAGTTGCAGGACCAGCCGCTGCCGGGCGCGGCCTGACCCTTCAGCTCTCGCACCGTGTCGTTGACCGCAAACAGCCCGCCGAAGGTGCCGCTGCAACATGGACATCCATAGAAATCATCTTGTGCCATGACTTGTCTCGCGATTTGAGGGGGCGGGCTGCGTCTTGCCCTTGACCCGGGATCAGGGTCGCATCCTCTGGTTGAAATTGGAAGCGTCACCTTTGTCGGATGGGCGCCGGGGGGCTATCCCAGGCGCGGGAACACGGCGGTTTTCTTGACCGTGCTGTAGACGAAGCTGGTGTCGATCGAGGCGATGCCGCCGATGGGGTGGATGCGGGTGCGGATAAAGCGTTCATAGGCGTCGAGATCCGAGACCACCACCCGCAGCTGGTAATCCATCGCGCCGGTCATGATATGGCATTCCAGCACCTCGTCGATCTGGCGCACGCGGGTTTCAAAGCGGTGCACGTCCTCCTGATTGTGGCGTTCCAGCCGGATGCGGACAAAGACGGTGATCGGCAACCCATAGGCGGCCGGATCCACATCGACCGAGAAACCCCGGATCGCACCGCTCTTTTCAAGATTGCGCAGGCGGCGCAGGCAGGGCGAGGGCGAGAGACTCACCTTTTCGGCCAGGTCCTGGTTGGTCATGCGCCCGTCTTGTTGCAGGGCGCGGATGATCTGGCGGTCTTTGCTGTCCATGATCGTCTTTCTTGGCAGAATCTGCCAAAACTAGATCACAACTTGGCAGTATTCGCAATCTGATCGCAGTTTGACTTGGCTATCCTGACCGCAACACCAGATCAGGAGATCCCGCCATGACCCATGCCAAGGGCTTTGCCAGCCGCGCCATCCACCATGCCTATGATCCGCTGGATCACGAGGGCGCGCTGACGCCGCCGCTGCATCTGACCTCGACCTTTGCCTTCGAGACCGCCGAGGCCGGGGGCGAGATGTTCGCGGGCGAGCGTCAAGGGCATATCTATTCGCGCATCTCGAACCCGACGCTGGACCTGCTGGAACAGCGTATCGCCACGCTCGAAGGGGCCGAGGCGGGGCTGGCGCTGTCCTCGGGGATGGGCGCGATCACCGCCGTTCTGTGGACGCTGTTGTCGCCCGGCGACGAGGTGATCGTGGACAAGACGCTCTATGGCTGCACCTTTTCCTATATGCGGCACGGGCTGGCGAAATGGGGGGTGACCATCACCCATGTGGACCTGACCGACCCCGAGAACCTGAAAACCGCGATCAGCGACAAGACCCGCGTGGTCTATTTCGAGACGCCCGCCAACCCGAACATGCGGCTGGTTGATATCGCGGCGGTAAGCGAGATTGCCCATGGCGCCAGTGCCTCGGTCGTGGTCGACAATACCTATGCCACGCCCTACCTGACCCGGCCCATCGAGATGGGCGCCGATATCGTGCTGCATTCGGCCACCAAATATCTGGGCGGCCATGGCGATGTGGTGGCGGGCCTTGTGGTGGGCGGTGCCGAGCAGATCAGCGAAATCCGCCTTTACGGCATGAAGGACATGACCGGCGCGGTGATGGCCCCGTTCAACGCGATGCTGATCCTGCGCGGGCTGAAAACGCTGGCGCTGCGGATGGACCGGCATTGCGCCTCGGCCCAGGTGGTGGCCGAATGGCTGGCCGCGCATCCGGCGGTGGGCGAGGTCCATTTCCCCGGTCTGACGTCTTTCTCGCAGCACGCGCTGGCGAACCAGCAGATGGCCCAGCCCGGCGCGATGATCGCCTTTGAGCTCAAGGGCGGCATGGACGCGGGCCGGGCGATGATGAACCGTCTGAACATGATCGCGCGGGCGGTGTCGCTGGGCGATGCCGAGACGCTGATCCAGCATCCGGCCTCGATGACCCATTCCACCTATACGCCCGAGGAGCGGGCCGAGCATGGCATCAGCGACGGGCTGGTCCGCCTGTCGGTGGGTCTGGAAGAGGTCGAGGATATCCTGGCCGATCTGGCCCAGTCGCTGGACGCACCCCAGGTTCAGGCCGCCGCCTGAGGGCGGTGGCGGCCGCGCGCCTCGGGGAGTGGCGCGCGGCCCCCGAATACACCCTGTCCGGTTCCGGGGCGCGGGCGCCTGCCGCCCTTGAAACCCCGCGCGACCGGGGCGGGGAGATGATAGACTTCGCCCGGCGGGCCCGCCCGCACCAAGAAGGAGAGCACCGATGAGCACGCCGCAGGACCTTAGCCATCTCAAGACCATCGAACAGCGCATCCTGTGGCTGTCGCACTGGATGATCCATCACGCCAATCACATCCGCCCCAAGGTGGACGGGATCAAGATCGGCGGGCATCAGGCCAGTTCGGCCTCGATGGTGTCGATCATGACCGCGCTCTACTTCAGCACGCTGCGCCCCGAGGACCGGGTGGCGGTGAAACCCCATGCCAGCCCGGTGTTTCATGCGATCCAGTACCTGATGGGCAATCTGGACCGCGCGCGGATGGAGAATTTCCGGGGCTATGGCGGGGTGCAATCCTATCCCAGCCGCACCAAGGATGTGGATGACGTCGATTTCTCGACCGGCTCTGTCGGGCTGGGCGTGGCTGTCACCGCCTTTGCCGCGCTGGTGCAGGATTACATTGCCGCCAAGGACTGGGGACAGGGCGCGCCCATGGGCCGGATGGTGGCGCTGGTGGGCGATGCCGAACTGGACGAGGGCAATGTTTACGAGACCCTGCAAGAAGGGTGGAAGAACGACCTGCGCAATTGCTGGTGGATCATCGACTATAACCGCCAGTCGCTGGACGGGATTGTGCGCGAGGGTCTGTTCGAGCGGGTCGAGAAGATTTTCGACGCCTTTGGCTGGGACGTGGTGCGGATCAAGTATGGCGCCCTGCAACGGGCCGCGTTTCAGGAGCCGGGCGGTGATGCCCTGCGCGACTGGATCGACGCCTGCCCGAACCAGCAATATTCGGCGTTGACCTTCATGGGCGGTGCGGTCTGGCGCAAGCGGCTGATGGAGGATCTGGGCGATCAGGGCCCGGTCTCGGCGCTGCTTGACCGGCGCAGCGATGACGAGCTGGCCGAGTTGATGGAAAACCTCGGCGGCAATTGCGTGGCCACCATGGCCGAGACATTCGCCGCTATCGACCATGACCGGCCCACCTGTTTCCTGGCCTATACGGTCAAGGGCTGGGGCACGCCGATCGCGGGGCACAAGGACAATCATGGCGGGCTGATGAACAAGACCCAGTTCGCCGCCTGGCAGGCCCATATGGGTGTGCCCGAGGGGCAGGAATGGGAGCCGCTGGCCACCGTTGCCGACCCCGCCGCGCTGCGTGCATTCCTGGATGGGGTGCCGTTTTTCGCCAAGGGTCGGCGGCGGTTTTCCGATGCGCGCCTTGCCGTGCCGGGGATCGAGATTGCGAGCGACCGCGAGATCTCGACCCAGGCCGCCTTTGGCAAGGTGCTGGACGATCTGTCCAAGGGCGACAGCGAGCTGGCGGCGCGCATCGTCACCACCTCGCCCGATGTGACCGGGACGACGAACCTTGGCCCCTGGGTGAACCGGCGCAAGCTGTTTGCCCGCAAGGATCAGGCCGATGCCTTTATCGAGCACAAGATCCCCTCGACCGCGAAATGGGAGTTTACGCCCAAGGGCCAGCATATCGAGCTGGGCATCGCCGAGATGAACCTGATGCTGCTGTTGGGCGCGGCGGGGCTGAGCCATTCGCTGTTCGGCAAGCGGCTGATCCCGGTCGGCACGGTCTATGACCCGTTTGTGGCGCGCGGACTCGATGCGCTGAACTATGCCTGTTACCAGGACGCGCGGTTCTTGCTGGTGGGCACGCCCTCGGGCGTGACGCTGGCACCTGAAGGCGGGGCGCATCAATCCATCGGCTCGCCCCTGATCGGGATGAGCCAGGACGGGCTGGCCGCGTTCGAACCCGCCTTTGCCGACGAGCTGGCGGTGATCATGGAATGGGCGTTCGACTATCTGCAACGCGATGGCGAGGGTGATCCGGACGAGCGCACATGGCTGCGCGACGAGACCGGGGGCAGCGTCTATCTCAGGCTCTCGACCAATCCGATCGAACAGCCGGGCAAGCGGGTGGACGACGCGTTCCGCCAGGGCGCCATCGACGGCGCCTATTGGCTGCGCAAGCCGGGGCCAAATGCCGAGGTGGTGATCGCCTATCAGGGCGCGGTGGCGCCCGAGGCGATCCGCGCCGCCGGCCTGCTGGGCGAGGCGCGCCGCGATGTCGGCGTGCTGGCGGTGACCTCGGCCGACCGGCTGAACGCGGGCTGGAGCGCCGCGCAGCGGGCGCGGGCGCGCGACAACCCGGCGGCGCTGTCGCATATCGAACGGCTGATGGGGGAATTGCCGCCGCATTGCCGGCTGGTGACGGTGATCGACGGGCATCCGGCGACACTGGGCTGGCTGGGCTCGGTGGCCGGGCACCGGACCATCCCGCTGGGGGTCGAGCATTTCGGCCAGACCGGCACCATCGGCGATCTCTACCGCCATTTCGGCATCGACGCGGGCGCGATTGTCGAACGGGTCGAGGGGCTGACCTCCGGTCGTCCGGGGCAACCCGCGCGGCTGGTCGGATAGGGCTTGCCCCCGCCTGCCGGAAAGTGGTTAACCTGTTACAGGCTCGGGCCGCGGGTCAAGGGGGCAGGGATTTAAGGAAATCCCTGCTGACAGGATTTCACTTGAAATCCTGTGCCACCGCCCCGCCTGACCCTGGTGCGAGGAGGAGGCCATGCCGCATTTCATCGTCGAATATTCCGGCAATCTCGAAGACGCGCTGGATATCGGCGCGCTTTGCGAGGTGATCCGCGCCACGGCGGCGGGGATCGACACCTTTCCCATGCCGGGCATCCGGGTGCGCGCCTTTCGTGCCGATCACTGGGCGATTGCCGATGGCGATCCCAAACATGGGTTCATCGACATCTCGATCCGCCTGCGCGCCGGTCGCGCGCCCGAGGTGAAACAGGCCGCCGCCGCCGAAGTTTTCGAGGCGGTCCGCGCCTTTGTCGCTCCGGTCATGGCGCAGCGCTCGCTGGCCCTGTCGCTGGAGATGCGCGACATCGACCCGGACCTGTCGCCCAAGACCGGCTCGATCCGCGATCACCTCTGACGCCAACGCGACCACGGACCGATGCCAAAGTCAGGGTCGGGCGCATCGGGCAGGGGGCAGAGGAACTCGATCGAATGCCCGTCGGGGTCCTTGCAATAGACGGTAAGCGCCGGCATCCAGCCGATCACCACCGCTTCGCTGACAGGGTCACCATCAAAGCCCAGCGGATCAACGCCTGCCGCCGTTAACGCGGCGGGGACGGCCAGAACCGCCTCCAGTTCCAGCCGGAACGCCATGTGAAGGACCATCCGCATCGGTGCGCTGCCCGCCTGCCACAGGCCCAGCATCCCGGTCTGCTGACCGCCCACCCAGAGAAACGCCAGCCCCCGCGCCGCATGACGATGGGCCAGTTCCAGCCCCAGAACATCGCGGTAGAACGTGACGGCGCGGTCGAGGTCGCGCACCGGCAGGTGGGTTTCATAGACGGCATCGATCCGGGGAAAGCGGGGCATGGGTCTCTCTCGATTTGGTATCATGCGCCCAGGCTGCGGCCTCAACCCCGGTTGAGGTCAAGCACTTGTTCAAAGGCGGAGATTGCCCTAGCCCCGCTGCCCGATCCGCTGTAATTGCCGGGGATGGACAAGACGCAAAGCTATGACATTTTCCTGATCGCCCCGCCGGGGCTGGAACAGGTGCTGGCTGAGGAGGCCACCGCCTGCGGTTTTGATGAACCGCGCGTGGTGCCCGGCGGGGTCGAGACGCGCGGGCCCTGGTCCGAAGTGATGCGCGCCAATCTGGTGCTGCGCGGTGCGGGCCGGGTACTGGTGCGGATCGGCGGCTTTCCGGCGGTGCACCTGGCCCAGCTCGACAAGCGGGCGCGCAAGTTTGCCTGGGGCGATTTCCTGCGTCCCGACCGGCCCATCCGGGTCGAGGCGGTCAGCCGCAAGTCCAAGATCTATCACGCGGGTGCCGCCAAGCAGCGCGTCGAACGTGCGATCACCGAAGAGCTGGGCGCCCCCATCTCGGATGAGGCCGAGATCCGCCTGATGCTGCGGATCGAGCGGGATTTCTGCACCTTCTCGATCGACACCTCGGGCGAGGCGCTGCACAAGCGTGGCCACAAGGAGGCGGTGGGCAAGGCCCCCATGCGCGAGACAATGGCCGCGCTGTTCCTGCGCCAATGCGGCTTCGACGGGGCCGAACCCGTGCTCGACCCGATGTGCGGCTCGGGCTCTTTTGTGATCGAGGCGGCGGAATGGGCGGCGGGTCTGATGCCCGGGCGCTCGCGCAGCTTCGCCTTTGAACAGCTGGCGGGGTTCGACGCCGCCCAGTGGCAGTCGATGCGCAACGCGGCGGGCGCGGGCGGTAGGCCCGAAAGCCTGTACAGCGGTTCGGACCGTAACGCGGGCGCCATCGACGCCAGCCGCGCCAATGCGACCCGCGCGGGCGTGGCCGATTTCTGCGCGTTTCATCAGCGCCCGGTCAGCGATATCCGCCCGCCCGAGGGGCGGCCCGGTCTGGTCATCGTCAACCCGCCCTATGGCGCGCGCATCGGCGATCAGGCGCGGCTGCGCTCGCTTTACGGCAGCCTGGGCAAGGTGCTGATGGACCGGTTCTCGGGCTGGCGCGTCGGGCTGATCACCTCGGAGATGAGCCTGGCGCGGTCGACGCGATTGCCGTTTCAGGCGCCCGGCCCGGTGGTCGATCACGGCGGTATCAAGGTGCGGCTTTACCAGTCGGTCCGGCTGCGCTGATCGGGCCGCAAATGCCGCTTGACGGAGGCGGGCGCAAAAGGCAGATGCGTCGCGCGCGCAACCGGTCTAGTCTGACCGCACGTCGCCCCGAAGCAGGAGAGAGCCGTGGCCCATGAGGCGCAGAAAGCCATCGCGCGCAACTCGCTGCTGATCCGGTCGCTGCCGGAACAGCATGTGGACGCGCTGCTGAGCCAGGCGGTCTGGCGCAGCTATGACCGGGGCGAGACGCTGTTCCTGCAAGAGGAAAAGGCGCAGGCGATCCATGTGGTGATCGACGGCTGGGTCAAGCTGTTCCGGATGACGCCGACCGGGTCCGAGGCGGTGGTGAGCGTGTTCACCCGCGGCGAAAGCTTTGGCGAGGCGGTGGCGCTGCGCAACACGCCCTATCCGGTCTCGGCCGAGGCGGTGACGCCCTGCGAGGTGATGCATATCCCCAGCCCGGTCTTTGTCTCGCTGATGCGGCGCGACCCCGAGATCTGTATCTCGATCCTGGCTACAACGTTCGGGCATCTGCATTCGCTGGTGGCGCAGCTGGAACAGCTGAAGGCGCAGACCGGGGCACAGCGGGTGGCCGAGTTCCTGCTGGAGCTGTGCGATTGCGACACCGGCGCCTGCGAGGTGACGCTGCCTTATGACAAGATGCTGATCGCGGGCCGTCTGGGCATGAAGCCCGAAAGCCTGAGCCGCGCCTTTTCGCGGCTCAAGGCGGCGGGGGTCACGGTCAAGCGCAACCATGCCGAGATCGAGGATATCGCGCTGTTGCGCGATTATGCCGAGAGCGATCCGGCCGATAGCTGGAGCAAGTCATGACGAGCCGGGTGCAGGTGGTTCTGGCCGCCATCGACAGTGCCAACAGTGCCGACCCGCGCCTGGACGAGGGCCGGCCCGAGGCGCAGCTTTACGGCGAACGGATGAGCGCCGAGCTGGCACGGCTGGTGCCCGATGCAGCGGATGTGTTGCAGATCGCCGCGCGCGGCCAGCATGTGGAACGCTGGAAACTGGCGCGCGCCACATACCCTGAGGGCCGCGCCGGGTACCTGGCCTGGCGGCGGGCGCAGGCGGTGCACCATGCCGAGGTTGTGGGCCGGCTGATGTCCGAGGCCGGATATGGCGCCGAGGAGATCGAGACGGCGGGCCGGATGCTGCGCAAGCAAGGCATCAAGCGCGACCCGCTGGTGCAGGCGCTGGAGGACGTGATCTGTTTCGTCTTCCTGCGGTGGTATTTCGCGCCCTTTGCGGCCAAGCACAGCCCGGAAAAGGTTCAGGACATCGTCGAAAAGACCGCGCGCAAGATGTCGGCGCCTGCGCGCGCGCGGGTGCTGGAGGAGTTCGACCTGCCCGCCGATCTGGCCACCGCTTTCGCGGGCTGAACCGGGCCTCAGCCGTAGCGCGCCGCGCTGGCCAGCGCGGCCCGCATCTCCTCGATCAGATGTTGCATCAGCTCGGCCGCCGACAGCCGCCGCGCCAGACCCAGCCCCTGACCGGCCCAGAGCGACAGGAAATCCGGGTTCTGCTGTTTGGCGGCTTCGGCGCGCAGGGTGCGGGTCAGCGCGTTCTGATAGGGAAAGTCGAGCAACCGGTCGGGCATTGCCTCGCCATCGGCGATGACGCGGTTGCGGATGCCCCGCGCCGGGCGCCCGGAAAAGGCGCGGGTGAGGGTGGTGTCGGTCTCTTTCGCGTCCAGGATCGCCTGTTTATGCGCCTCGGGAATGCCGGCCTCGGTCGTGGTCAAAAAGGCGGTGCCCATCTGTGCCGCGCTGGCGCCCAGTGCCAGGGCGGCGGCGATGCCGCGCCCGTCGGTGATGCCGCCCGAGGCGACCACCGGCACGCCGACAGCCGAGACCACCTGCGGCACCAGCGCCATGGTGCCCACCATCGCACGGGTCAGATCGGCGCCGAACCCGGCCCGGTGGCCACCCGCCTCAGCGCCCTGGGCGATCACCGCGTCGACGCCCGCCGCCTCGAGCGCCTGCGCCTCGGCGACGCTGGTGGCGGTGCCCATCACCAGCATGCCGCGCTGTCTGGCCCGCTCGATCACATGCTCGGGCATGATGCCGAAGGCAAAGCTGAAGACCGAGGCGCCGCTGTCCAGCACCTGCTCCACCTGTGCCTCGAAATCGAACTCGGCCCCGTTGACCGTGCCGGGCGGGGTGATCCCCAGCGCCTGGTAATGCGGCCGCACGAAGTCGAGCGCGGGGCCCGGATCGGCGGGCGGCGGCGGCGGATCGAGCGGCGCGAACAGGTTGACGGCAAAGCCCGCATTGCTGCCCTCGCGCACGCGGGTGGCATTGGCGCTGATCCGGTCGGGTTGCAGATAGGACACCCCCATGCTGCCCAGCCCGCCGGCCTTGCCCACGGCCATCACCATCTCGGGCGTGTCGCCGCCGCCCGCCATCGGCGCCTGGATGATCGGATGGTCGAGCGCCAGACGCTCCATCAAGCTGTTTCGGTACATGTCGGACCCTGCCTTGCTGGTGTTGCCCCGATACTAGGCCCGATCGTCGCCGGAACCCAATGAAGAGCTGCGATCGGAGCTATCGGGGATCGAGATATCATTGGCAGGGCGGCGCGCGCGCGCTATCTTTCTTTTGAATGTCAAGGGCCATGATCAATCTGGATAAGTGAACGCATGGATATTGCCGATCTCCGCTTCTTCGACTGTGTGGCGCGCGTGGGGAACATGAACCGCGCCGCGGCCGAGCTGAACACGGTGCAATCCAATGTCACCGCCCGCATCCGCAATCTGGAACATGATCTGGGGGTGGTGCTGTTTCATCGCCACAGCCGCGGGGTCGAGGTGACGGCGGCGGGCGAGGTGCTGTTGCCCTATGCGCGTCAGGTCATGACCCTGCTGGGTGATGCCCGCAAGGCGGTGACCCAGGACGGCGCGCCCGAGGGGCCGCTGAGCCTGGGGGCGCTGGAAACGGTGCTGGCCCTGCATCTGGCGCCGGTCCTGTCCGAGTTCGCCGGGGCGCATCCGGCGGTGGACCTGTCGATCCAGACCGGCACCAGCCGTGAACTTGTCGAGATGGTGCTGGCCCATGGTGTCGAGGGGGCGCTGGTCTGCGGGCCGGTGGCGCATCCCGATCTGGAGGCAACGCCGGTGTTTCGCGAGGATCTGTGCATCGTGGCCCGGCGCGACGGGCGCAGCCTGGACCAGGTTCTGGGCGCGCCGGGGGTGCGCCAACTGGTGCTGCGGCTGGGCTGTTCCTATCGCCAGCGGCTGGAGGATGTGCTGGCCCGGCGCGGTGTGGTGGGGGTGCGGACGCTGGAGTTCGGCACGCTCGATGCGATCCGCGCGGGCGTTGCGGCGGGGGTCGGAATCACCCTGATGCCGCGCCGGCTGGTCACCCGCGTCTGGGGCGAGGCGGGGCTGGCGCTGCATCCGCTGGAGCCGGGCGAGGGGCTGGTCACCACCGATTACATCCGCCGCAAGTCCAGCTATGTCTCGCCCGCGCAACAGGCGTTTCTGGACGCGCTGACCCGCGATCCGCCGATCCGGATGGCGGGCTGACACCGGCATTGCCAATTCACGCGCCGGGGTTGACCTGGCCTCAGGTGCAGACGGCAAGACCCGCTGCTAGTGCCGGATCTGAAACGCTGTTGTTTCCCCGCAAGAAGCGGGTCGGTTCAGATCGCAGGCACCACCGTCTGCGCATCCCGGTCGCGCGATGCTTCGATATGCCCAGCAGCGCCCGACGCATCGCAACTCGCCCTGGCAACTGTATCTCTCCTTGCGTCGAGGGCGCCCGTTTTTGCCAGGTTCTGCATGGGGCATTTGCGAGTATGACGAGTTTTCGGGCGACGGCTGTGATGATGACCTTGTGTGGCTTTCCAGCTTGACGAAGACGGTCGGCGAAGATTTTCGGACTTGGGTTGTGATGCGATGCGACCAAGCCGGCTTGGAACATGACGTGCCGCAGAGCACGACGGCCCCCCGCGATGGCCCGTTTCCCGCGCTGCGTTCCACTGTCACGTGCACTCGGCGCGAGACAAGCGAGAGCTGCGGCCTGTTCACCGGTCACGCTACCGAACTCGGGCCATTCGGCGGTGCCAAGCTTCTGATGGGCGCGGATTCGGGCCTGCGGCCGTTTGCGCATCTCGACCAGCTGGAACCGCTTCGAGGCCAGGGCTTTCAGCAAGCGCAGCTTTTCCGCGGGCAGGCTTCGTCCTGTATCGGGTCGGAAAGCAAAGAAGCGGGCGATCAGTTCCGCATCGATCCGGTCGGCTTTGCCCGTGTGCCGCGGCTTTGCCCTAATGCCTTCACCTGAGAGGGCGGCACCTGTCGGGCAATGACGTCATTCGCATCAAGACTTGCCCAGAGTTGCCATTCCTGCCCGCCGGTTGACCTGAAGCCAACGATCGCATTCCGGTTTCTGGCAAGGCCCTCAACCGCCGCGTGTCCTTCTGGTGCGCGGTCCAACAAGGCCGCATGCCGGGGGGAGTGACGGGGTAAACCTAGCAGAGCTCGGATACGGAAGGCTCAGGATTTCGGTAACGGGCGCGTCCAGCCAAGCGGTTTTGCGCAAAAGATTTGATCCGCCATGAAGGTTCCTTTGGTATTTTGGCGCCTGTCCTGGCTTCTGTCGCGGCTTTCGGACAACGTCCTTTGGGTACTGCGTCGCTTCGTGGTCCGCGCGGTGGCTGCCAATGTGATGCGGGGGCGGATCAGACGGCGCACATATCCGACCCGCGACGACGCAAGGCGGGTATATCGAGCCGTTCTGAAACCCGAAGCGCAAGCACCGGTGTAACGGCATGCTGTCGCCCGTTGACTATAAGATCAGACAGCACAAACTGAACCGGGCAGGTATATAGGGAAACGAGGGGCCCTCAGACATATGTCGTAGCGGATAGCTACGCGGCGCCAGTCCTTGGGCCTGCCGAACATGATCTCGATCCCCGCCCGGCAGTGCATTGAGCGGCAATGTCACGGGAGGCGCGGTTGCGAGGGTTCGGTCGCAAGCCCTTCAAAAACCCTGGCGAAGACACCGACCTTGCGCCCTCTGCTCATCGCTCAACCAGAAAAGATTGCTCATCCTGCCCTCCCATAGTTGCGGGGCGCGACCCATTCCGCCAACGGCAGCACAAGTCGATCATTGGGTCCCGAGCTTAGGCGCCTGCAGCGCTCAACCAAGTCACAATTGGCTCTGGCCATCAGTAACCTGGCAAAGCCACCACATGACACCGACCTCTTAAGAAAACGATGCACGCGCGGTAGTCTCACGGTTGCGCAATCAATCATTGCCTGTAAGTTTCTCCTTATAAGGGAACAATGGGGCCGCGGAGGGCCCCGAAAACAACGGGGACACCGTGATAGAGAGTGAAACCCTGGCGGAAAGCCAGGCTGGTACGCGTGCGCCAGAGCCGGACTTTGAGCCCGAAGTTTTGGCCAAGATCGAGAAACTCCGCGACCACATCCGCGACAGTTTCGGCAAGGTCGCGATGGCGATGATGGCCATCCCGCGCTACCGCAATCAGAGCCTAGCGGACCTCAACCATCTCGTGCTCGACCCGCTCACCCGCGACCGGCTCGCCATTGCCTGTGCACCGAAATCAAAGGGCAAGCTCGGGGATGTCGCCGGGTTCGCGATCTGGGCCAGCGTGTCGGAACCGGTCGATGCCAAGAGCCGCGAACAGACCAAGGCGGGGACGTTTCCGATCCGGCTCAAGGCCGAGGACTGGACCAGCGGCGCGATCAACTGGCTGCTCGACGTGATCGCGCCCGATCCCAAGACCACCGCGCAGGTCATCGCCAATTTCGGCCAATTGCTGAAGGGCGGGGATTTGCGGATGCCCCCCATCGTCGCGCGTCTGGTGGACAAGGAGACGCTGGAGAAGCTGGGCGCCACGCCGCAGGCGCCGAGCCAGACCGCTTAGCGCGCCTGCGCCAACGCAGTTCGGGGGAGATCACGCAGCATGCATTACTGGGTCCTAGGACAGCAAAACACCGGGGAATATTCCGGTTCCCTCAACCCGCTCGACGGCGATCTTGGCCATGTCGAGCTTGTCGACACCAGCATCGACATCGGCATCAAGCCGATCATGCAAAGCCTTGTCATGACGGCAGGGCGGCGCGTCAAGCCAGAGCGGTTGCCGCGCAAGGTCAGTCACGACATGAGTGCGGACCGGATCGACGATCTGGCGATGGTGCACACCTATCTTACCGTCTCCGAGCCGCTCAGGACTCTGATCGAGCAATTCGCGCCGGGCGATGTGCAATACGAACCCTTCGACGTGGTCGGCAAGCGCGACGGGGCGTTTCAGCAAAGGCGCTACTGGTTCATCCCGACCGTGCGGCTGCACGCGATGGACAAGGACAAGACGCGGCCGCCGCTGGCAGATATCGGGTATTTCAGGCAGTCGACGCCTTTGGAAGACCAGCATATCGTCTTCGATGCCAGCGTCACCGACAACCGGGCGATATTCGCCAGTGCGGAATATCCCGGCATTCTTTTCGTAAGCGACGCCCTCGTGGAAGCGATCGAAGCGTCGGGCCTCACCGGCGCGCGGTTCCGGCGGCGCTTCGCATCAACTGCATCTGAGCTTTTGTGATGTGGGCAAGATCACTCATCTTGTCTTGTATTGGTCTTGCCGTTTTTGCGGAAGTTTCGCTGGCTGCGGCACACAAGGACCCGCGCGCGTCCGACGGGAATTGCCCTTCGATGTTTGCAGTCGTGGATCTGGGGCGTTGGGTCGTCGATCCACAGGGAAACCCCGTTCTGGACTATGGGGGTCTTCTCTACCGCGTGGCGCCGGATGGGAGCGAGACCCAGCCTCCTGCCGAGGACTACTATCTCTGTATCCGACCCGAAGACCTTGAGGGGCGTCAGCAACTGCTGGACGGGTTGCCCGTTCCCCTCGTTGATGGGCTGATAGATGCTGATCTTGGGGGAGACAGAGGCGGATACTACAGCGCTCGGGCCAGAAAAAGTGTATCTGCTTGGGTCGATCTGTTCTCTTCCGCAGAGCAGGCCTTCGAGGCAGTGGAACTCCGCAACAAAGCCGAGTTTCAACGCTGGCAAGGTGCGTCCTCTCCGTCACGGCAGGCACTCGTGCAAGGCGAAAACTATTCCTGTTTTCATGATCCGGCAAACCCGACTTTGGAGGGGCATGGCAGCTACACCTGCCTGATGACCATCGAGGGCATGCCGCGGCCCGACACATTCGTGAGCTGCGGGCAGTGGGTTGGCGGATGTTCGGCCTCCTTCTCGCTCCGTTCGGGTGTCTGGATCCATATTCAGGGAGATTTTCTGCCCCATTGGGACGAAGCCTCCCGGGCGCGCAGCATACCTGAGGCGGTGGATTTCTGGTCCGATCTCGTGCGCGCAACCGCCCGCAATTTCGAGAGCGCGCTTGTTTCTCGTCGTAACGATATCACTCTTGAGGCCAAGTAATGGCATATCAGATCACCGACCCCATACGCCTTCAGGAGTTCCAGGATCTTTGGGCCGCGGCCCGGGTGGCTATGGGTCCACAGCGCGACAATCCGGAAGTCGGCCTGTTCAGCAGCCTTTACAACGTCATCGCAGAAGAAACGACGACTGTCGTGACAATCCCGGGGCCCGCGCAGCAGTCCAAAGTGACGCACAAGCCCGGCGTACAGGAAAACGCCTGGCTATGGGTCGTTGGGGTTTAGCAGGTCAATGCCAACCAGGGCTTCAATGGTCAGTTTCTTCAGGTCTTCACGCAAACCCTATACTACCAGCGAAACCATGAGGAACTGACCGCACAACAGGCGCAGATCGCGTCCAACAACGTGGCCTACAATTTCTTCGCCGATATCGCATATCAGATCGAGACCCGGCGCGGACAACCACATTCCGACCATCGCGGAAATCGGGAAACACGACGCGGGCGCGGCGGCACGATCTGTCTTCGAAGAGTTGCCCGGCGGTGGCGAAATCGCTCTCTGGGCCGGGATCACGGGGCAAGGTCAGCCCGGTGATGTCGTTCAAAGGTGGACAGTTCCCGCAGGCGCATCTCTGCGTGCTCCCTGTCTCAAGATCACCGGAACCTCCCGCGCAACCGCGACAGGCCCAAAAAACTGACGACGGACCCTAATCCAGGTAGCCAGAGGCCGCGATCAGGTCTGCTGTGGCTCCGCTGCAGGCCATGGGCACGTCATAGACGACGGCAAGTCTGCTCAACGCCTTCACGTCGACGTCATGTGGATGTGGGGAAAGCGGATCCGTGAAGAATATCAGCAGGTCGATACCGTCATCGGCAATCATCGCTCCGATTTGCTGATCCCCGCCAAGAGGGCCGCTTTTTGTCACCCGGATACGCAATTGCGGACAATGTTTCTGTATGATGCCCCCGGTCGTAGCCGTGGCGAGAATGTTGTGGCGCTTCAGCTTGGTTTGATTGTTGAATACCCAGGTGGCCAAAGATCGCTTCTTCAGATCGTGTGCGATGAGGGCGATGTTTTTTGGCTTAGATTTCAGCATGAGGCTTGCCCCCCAAGTTGGGAAGCGTGGCGCGCACGGGTCTCGATCTCAGCCCAGTTGCCTGACCTGAGCAAGCTGGTCGGCGCGATCCAGGAGCCACCGACACACATCACATTTCCCAACTCCAGGTAATGCGTCGCTTTTTCAGGGGTGATTCCCCCCGTCGGGCAGAATTTCACTAGTGGCAGCGGCCCACCGAATGACCGCAGCGCCGCCCGCCCACCGCTCGCCTCTGCGGGAAAGAACTTTTGCGCGGTGTAGCCCTTCTCAAGCAGGGTCATCACCTCGCTTGCGGAGGCGGCACCGGGCAGCAATGGCAAACCCGTTTCTTCACAGGCGTCCAATAGCCGATCTGTCGCGCCCGGGGACACGCCGAAACTTGCACCCGCCTGCTTAGCTGCACGCACGTCTTCGGGCGTCCGCAACGTGCCTGCGCCGACAATCGCATTCGGGACCCTGGACATCTCGGAAATAGCGCTCAATGCGCAATCGGTGCGCAGGGTGACTTCCAACACCCTGAGCCGCCCGGCTATCAAAGCCTGCGCCAACGGGGTTGCCTGCTCGATCTGCTCGACTTCCAAGACCGGAATGACCGGGCACAGCCGGCAGATCTCGATTATCCTGCTGCTTTTCAGATTTCGGGGGCTGTCCATATCTCGCCTCGGCATTGTTCTTGCAAAGCCAGGACAGCTTCGCGATTTGGGATGGATTTTGCGGCGCCATGGCCCTGAATCGAGATGGCAGCCGCAGTGGCCGCATATGCGGCGGCATCGAACACAGAGTATTCGTTGATCAGTTGTGACAGGAAGGCACCGTCAAAGCAGTCGCCCGCGCCGGTTGCATCCACTGCATCGACTTTGGGACTGGAAATGAAACGCATATCACCGTCATTGGCCGCCAGAACGCCCCTGTCGCCCATGGTCAGCGCGATGATCGGGGCACCGAGGTCAGCAAAGAACCGGACGATATCCACGGGTTCTTCGATGCCTGTCAGAATGCGGGCATCGTCCAGCCCCGGAAGGAAGATATCGACTTTCCTAACCGTATCCAGGATGACCTTTCTCGCTTCCTCCAATGGCCAGAGTTTAAGCCGCAGGTTGGGGTCGTAGGAGACCTTGACGCCCTTCTTTTTCGCAATCGCAATCGCCTTATCGGTCGTGGCCCTGGCCGAAGCGCTGATCGCCTGTGATATGCCGGAAAGATGCACGATTGCGGCATTGTCAAAGACTCCCTCCGAAAGATCTTCGGGACGCACCTGTGAGGCTGCGGAGCCCGAGCGGCGATACTCGAACTTGTGCTCACCCGCGTCGTGGGTAATGAAGTACATTCCCGTCTCAGCGCCCACTAGGGTTCGGACATAGGCGTCGTTGACGCCTTCGGCGGCCCAGGAGTTCCGGATCTCGGCCGCGAAATCATCGTCGCCCAACTGGGTCAGCATGGTCGACCGGGTTCCCTGGCGTGCGGCAGCGACGGCGACATTCGAAACATCGCCGCCAACGCCGGCGTTCCATTTGCCCGGCCCCACGTTGCTGAGTTCAAACAGGGGCTCACCCACACAAACAAGCTCTGCGTTAGACATTTCTCGTACTCAATGATTGTTGCGCAAGGTGTGTTTGCGGGCGATATCCTGGTGCTCAGTGGCCTGTTTCAGCACCATACCCTCCGAAAACTGTGTGACGGATTGCCGGAAGATGTCTTGCCATGGCGACTGGCTTTGCGGGATGGGAAAGCCGCCGGCGGCGTCCAATCTTTCGCGGCGGCGCGCCATCTCTTCGTCTGAGAGGAGCACATTGACGGATCGCTTGCCCAGATCGACCCGAATGCGGTCACCTGTCTGCAGCAGCGCAAGCCCCCCACCATCCGCCGCCTCGGGCGATGCATTCAGGATCGAAGCCGATCCGGAGGTTCCCGATTGTCGACCATCCCCGATGCACGGGAGCGCCCGTACACCCTGCTTGATCAGATAGCTGGGCGGGCGCATGTTCACGACCTCTGCACCGCCGGGATATCCCTTTGGCCCAGCCCCGCGCATCACGAGAATGCAGTTCGCATCGAGCTTGAGCGCGGGGTTGTCAATCCTGGCGTGAAAATCCTCTGGACCGTCGAAAACGATTGCGCGCCCCTCGAAGGCTTCCGGATCCTCCGGGTTGGACAAATACCTTTCGCGGAACGCAGCGTCGATGACAGAGGTTTTCATCAAGGCGCTGTCAAACAGGTTCCCCTTCAGATTGAGGAAACCGGCGTTTCGCATCAAAGCGCGATCGACGGGCCTGATGACGTCGCTATTGGTTGCTTTGATCCCCGCGTAGTTTTCCGCCAACGTCTTGCCATTGGCACCCTTGGCCGCCGGGTGGGGTATCCTCCCCACTTCCAGAAGCTCTGAAACCACGGCGGGAACGCCGCCTGCTCGATAGAAATCCTCACCAAGATAGGCGCCTGCGGGTTGCATGTTGACGAGCAGGGGAATGTTAAAGCCAAGACGCTCCCAGTCGTCGTTCGTCAGATGAATCCCCAGGTGGCGGGCAATCGCGTTCAGGTGGATGGGGGCGTTGGTCGATCCACCAATCGCCGAACCCAGCACAATCGCGTTTTCAAGGGCCTCGCGAGTCATGATGTCACTGGGCCGCAGGTCTTCGTGAACCATTTCCACGATGCGCAGGCCGGTTGCGTATGCCATCTGTCCCCGTTCCCGGTAGGGTGCCGGAATGGCAGCGGCGCCGGGCAACTGCATCCCCAGAACTTCTGCGAGGGAGTTCATGGTCGATGCGGTTCCCATCGTGTTGCAATATCCCACGGACGGGGCGGACGCGGCGGCAATCTCCAGGAACCCCTTCGCATCGATTTCACCCGCTGCGAACTTTTGCCGGGCCATCCAGATGGCGGTGCCGGATCCGGCTCGTTCGCCTTCGTGCCAGCCGTTCAGCATCGGCCCGACCGACAATGCGATCGCGGGAATGTTGACGGTTGCCGCCGCCATGAGCAGGGCCGGCGTGGTCTTGTCGCATCCGATCGTCAGAACGACACCGTCAATCGGATAGCCGAAAAGCGTCTCGACCAAGCTCAGGTAGGCAAGGTTGCGATCCAGCATTGCGGTTGGTCGTTTGCCGGTCTCCTGGATGGGATGCACCGGGATCTCCAGAGCGATACCTCCAGCCGTCCGGATCGCCTCGCGTGTGCGCTGAGCAAGCGTCACGTGATGCCGGTTGCACGGGGAAAGGTCGCTACCGGTCTGTGCGATTGCGATGATCGGACGCCCCGAGGTCAGCTCTTCTATGGTCAGTCCATAATTCAGATAGCGTTCCAGGTAGAGCGCCGTCATCTCGGGATCTTCGAGATTGTTGAACCAGTCTTGCGACCGCAGTTTTTTCTTTTGAAAGTCAGTCATTTACCACCTCCCCGTGACACCAGGGAAAGCAATCAGGATCGCCAGTGCCAGAACCTGCATCGCAATGAACGGCAACAAGGACCGGAAGATTTCACCAAGCGAGATCCCCTCGGGCGCGACCGACTTCAGATAGAAAGCTGCGGGTCCAAAGGGCGGCGACAGGAAACTGACCTGCATGTTCATTGCGAACACAACTCCGAACCAGACGGGATCGAGGCCAAGTTCGCGAATGATCGGGACAAAGATCGGCATCGTCAGCAACGCGATCCCGACCCAATCGAGAAACATTCCCAGCACGAAGAGGATCAGCATCATGACAAGGACGATGACTGTCGGGTTATCTGAAACTCCGATGATCAGCCCGGACACAAAGTTGATGCCGCCCATCAGGTTGAACACACCGACCAGTGCGGTTGCGCCGATACCGATCCAGACGATCATGCCGACGGTCGAAAGAGTCTGGAGTGAAGCCCCCTTCAGAAGCTCCCAGTTAAATTCCCCTCGAATGACGGCGGACAACGCGACCCCGAGAACGCCCATTGCCGAGGCTTCTGTAACAGACGCAATCCCGCCATAGATCGACCCCAGGACCATGAACACCACGAGGATCGGCAAGATAAGACCCTTGAGCAGACGCAACTTCTCTTTCGTCGGGATTTCATCGGGTTCCGGGATCGGCGCGATATCAGGGTTCAGATATGCCCGGATCAGGACATAGGCGATATAGAACGAGGCCAGCATCAGGCCCGGCAGGAACGATGCGGTGAACAGATCGCCGATGGAAACGCTCGCGGTGAGGCCATAGATGATCAGAACGATCGACGGCGGGATCATGGTCCCCAGCGCACCGCCTGCGCAGCATACGCCGATCGCAAGCCGTCGATCATATCCCAGCCGCAGCATCTGCGGCAAAGCCAGCAGACCCAACAGAACGACTTCTCCGCCGATGATTCCGGACATCGCGGCCAGGACGACGGCCACAAGAAGGGTTTGGATGGCCACACCGCCGCGCAGTCGCCCCCCGACAACCCGCATCGCATCGAAAAGATCTTTGGCGATGCCCGAGCGATCCAATATCGACGCCATAAGCACGAACATCGGGACAGAGACGAAAACGAAGCTGTTTACGAAACTGAAGATCCGCGATGTGATCAGTGGAACCGCCATCGGGCCGAACCAGCCCAAGGCGAAGATCAAGGCGACAAGCAGTGTCACGAACGCAAGCGGCATCCCGGTCAACAAAAGCCCGAGCAGCATGACGAACATCGCGAATGTCGCCCACTCGATACCCATGGCTTTGAAGTCAGTGATGAGTGAAAGGAAATCCATGGCTCAGCCATCCCGCTTTCTGAAGTAGTTGAAAGCCAGCACCGCGAATTGCACGCAAAGCAGTATCAGCACGATGAAGAGAAAGATCTTGATCAACCCGGCGGTCGGCGGATCCCAAGCGCTGCCCGTTGTTTCGATCCTGATGTGTCCCTCGGGCGTCCAGACGGCACGGGATACGCTTTGCCAGGACGCCCAGGCGAAGAACGCGCAGGAGAAACTGCATATGACCGAAATGACGACATCAAAGAGGCGGCGCATCTTGATGTTCAACAGGTCATAGATCAACACCACCCTGATATGAGCGTTTCGGGCGGCGACATACAGCCCACCGAAGACAAACGAGCTTGCGGTCAGGAAAATGACGGTCTCATGCGCCCAGATCGTCGCGCTATTGAAGGCGTAGCGAAGAACAACTTCTACGTTGAGAATGGCTGCGGATGACAGAATTGCTATTGCGAACACGATCCCCAAGCGGTCGATAATTTTCCCCAAGGTACCGGCTTCAGGCGGCGCGCTCGTTGGGCCCGCCCGCTCGTTCGTGAAATCATGGCTATCACTGGCCATTGTCATCCTCCCCCAAGTCAGAAAAAACGTCCCCGACGAATTCATCGAGGACGTTGCTCTCGATGATCGCCGTTATTCCAGCAAGCCGTTGTCGCTGAGGTATTTGGTCAGCGTGCTATACACCCGCGCGGATGCATCGGAGGCACCGGCGGCAGCTTCCCACTCGCCTTTTGCAATTGCCCGGAAACGGGCACGCTCTTCTGCCGACCAATCATGAACCGTGACCCCGTCCGCAGCAGCCGCTGCAACCGCGACCGCGTCGCGCTCTGCAAGGGTGCTTACCTGCCGGCGGGCAAAATCGGATACGCTCTGCTCCAGCGTGGCCTGAATGTCGGCAGGAAGAGATTCCCACGTCGTTTTGTTCATGCTGACTTCGACAAGCGGCATCGAGTGGAAGCCCGGGTAGACCGGGTGCTTGGCGATGTCATGCATGCCCTGCTCGTGGTTGGTCGAGAACACGGTGTAATCGGCGGCGTCGATCACGCCCTTGTCCAGTGAGGTGAACACCTCGCTGCCGGGCAGGTTGACCGGCACCGCGCCGGCAGCCGCGAAAACACGCTGCACCATACCCTCGGGCGCGCGCATCTTGATACCCTTGAGGTCATCCACCCCATCCAGCGGCACCTTGGATACGAACGCCTCAAGCCCGGGTGTCGTGGCGCCGATGAAATGAAGCCCATAAGGTTCGACGAGCGAATTCATCAGCTCTTTGCCGCCCCCGTTCTCCATGAAGTCGAACATCTGCTGTGGGTCAGACCAGGCACCGACAGGGTTGGCGATAAGCCCAAAGGCAGGCTCTTTTCCCGCGAAGTAGGATGTATCGGTGAAATGGCCGTCGATGATGCCTGCGGCGACCGCGTCCTGTGTCTCGGTATGAGCGACGATGGTGTTGACCGGAAGGAGCTCGATCGCGACCTTTCCGCCGGTTCTTTCACGAACATCCTCTGCCCAGGATTTTTGCAGGATGAAGTTCGCGTTGCCCGCCGGGTCCGAGGACTGAAAGCGGAAGCTGTACTCTTGGGCTGCGGCACTTCCTGCCAAAGCCGCGCCGAACACTGCGGTCGCAATGAGTTGAGAAATATATCTACGCATGGTTCCTCCCAGATTTGCACCAGCGGCTGACAGCCGCAAAATGGTTGCGCAATCATTTTGCTAATGGTTGCGCAATCATTTGTCAATTGTTGCAGGACGAATTTTTTCTGCTACACTCCCAAGCCATGAGGAAAGCAGAGAAAAAAAGCAGCATTACGCTCGTAGATGTCGCTAGGGAAGCCGGTGTTAGCGCGATCACAGTATCGCGCGTGATACGCACACCTCACGTTGTTTCCGAGAGGTCAAGGCGGAAGGTGGAAGCCGCCGTTGAAAAGCTGGGCTACGTCCCCGATGCGGCCGCCTCGGCGCTGGCGTCAAACCGCACCGACGTGATCGGATTGTTGATCCCATCCCTTACAAACAGCGTTTTCTCTGATGTTCTCCGCGGCATGTATGACGAAGCGGAAAATCACCCCTTTTCCATACAGATAGGTAACTTTCGGTACCGCCCCCTCACCGAAGAGATGCTCATCGGAAAGTTCCTGCGTCAAAAACCTGCCGGGCTCATCGTGGCAGGGCTGGACCAGACCGACATCTCCAAAGGCATGCTAAGAGCAGCCGACTGCCCGGTCATCCAGATCATGGATTATGACGCCTCCGCAGAAGGAGATATGATCGGTTTTTCGCACTACGAAGCGGGTGCTGCGGCCGCGCGTCACCTGAGAGATCGGGGGTACCGGAGAATCGGTTTTCTTGGGGCGCGGATGGACCCGCGAACGCAACGGCGCCTGGCCGGTTTCAATGACGCGCTGAATGGCACGGACGATCCGCAACAATCAAAGCGGGTGATTGTCACCTCCACCGCGTCATCGGTGAGCCTGGGGGCAGAGTTGTTGCGCGAACTTCTCGTGCGCGCCCCGGATTCAGATGCGATCTTCTGCAACAACGACGACCTGGCAATTGGCGCGCTTCTGGAAGCGCAAAGACGCGGGATCAGGATACCGGAAGACTTCGGAATCTGCGGCTTCAACGACCTTGAAATGAGCAAACAGATGAACCCCGGCCTGACGTCGATCGCAACGCCGCGCTATGAGATCGGGCGTCTGGCGATCAGTACCATCGTAGACGCTCTTTCCTCGGACAAAGCCAGTGATCCGACACGAATTGACCTTGGCTTCACGGTCGTCATGCGTGGTTCCAGCGCCCGGGCGGTGGATTAAGCCCTCGCCATATATCTCGTACATGGTGTCGGACGTCAGCCCCTATGGGGCGGATTGGTGCGATTTGATAAGGAAGAACTTCCAGGCCCCAGACCCATTGATCTCAGGCTGCTGACCCTTCTTCGCAGCCATAGAGTGCCCCATGACGTCCACTGCCGATGGTGGACACTATCAATACTCTCCATCAGCCGTCAGAGCGGGGAAACCGGACGGATACCCTCTCGTGACATTGCTGCGCGATGCACCGCCGGGCAGTGACCGGGATCATCTTCGGGCGGTTGAGGGACCGGAGGCGCTTTGCAATCCGATGCGACCGGTGCCTAATGTGTGTGGTCAGGGCTAAAAGGGATTTGATGAACTTCCGCATTGAGACAGGCGATATCCCAAAGAAAACGGAGTTCCGGTTTCCGGGGTCTCTGCATTCTCTGAAAACGCGTAGATGTCGAAATACGCCGCATCGGTATCTATATTTGTGAAGATGACCGAAAGATGGTCATATTCTAGTGAGATGCTCGAGGTCAAAGGGTTCCGCAACTTATACTGCCAAGTCATCAAGGCCGTGCTTCCCGACGTGCCAGCCAACACCAACGAAGGGCATAAAAGTATAGAACGTGCGCTTTGATCATAGGATAGCTGGCCAATGTTCCGGTGCTGCCCGGGGGCGAGTGCGACTGAATAATGGTTGATCGCATCAGACGGTGTTTCGGAATAGATACACGCATAAAGCCAGAATTGATCGATCATCGTTTTTGTGCGGTTTTCGATACGAATCTGAGTTGTTAGATTTGCCATGTCTTCAATCCTCTAGATCCGGCATATCCGGAGTCGACATAAATACCTCTTCCATCAACGAACTTGTTCCTGGCTTTCGATTTGACGGTAGCGCGCAGAACCCGGCGAAGCTGGACAGGAAATTAACCTCGCTATAGTCAAGCCCTGTTCTGATTGTTGGGTAATTTGGAAAATCGGAAATTCCCGAGAGCGTCGAACTCACCGAAGGCGTAAGTGCGGCATTCCAGGACGACGCTGGGGTCAGATAGTGCCAGGAGATGGTGACCAACCGGCTTTTGAAGATGCCGAAAAGCGGGTTGGCTCGCAACTCCAACAGTTGCGACAGGACAGCTGGATAGACACCGGGATTGTTGTTCTCGTCCAGAGTTGCCTGCCAAAGCCCCTTCAGGAACTCTGCGAACTTGCCGTCAGGGAAGATCTGGGCTCTGGCCAGACACCGCGATTGAATGGATCCCTTTGTCAGGTCCGTGCTGCTGTACCTCTCCCAGCCCTTGGATTTGCTGTAGGGCCGATACCCGAACAGCGCTGCGATATCTTCGGTCACTTGGATGTCGGTGCCGTTCTGTCCCGGTATTCCGGCGCCGCCGGTCTTGGTCATCGCGGTTGCAGTATTGATGAAGGCGAACACGACATTGATATCCGTGAATGCCAACAGATTGGCCACGCCGGTGTTTTCCATCAACCCGCCATCGACAAAGTTGGCCTCATAATCCATTGGATTTTTGCTCGTGCCGGAGCTCTCTACATGGGCTGGAGACCAGTACATGTAAGACGGCGTTTTCAGGAAGCTCGGTATGTCCTGAGCGGAGAGCTGAGCAAGAAGCGACTCTCGATCCCCGGCATCATACATGTTCTTGAGCTCCAGATAGACGTCTTCGGGCAACATCTCGCGGTCCGCCTCAAGAACATCCGGCCCGTTCTCCATCACCCCGTCCGCGATCTCGTTTAGCGACAGGCGGCTCATGAATTGCAGGACGCCTGCCGCGATGGCCGAAGACGAGGTGCCAAGACAATCTGCCAACGCCCAATTGCGCCTCTGCGAGATGACCAGATTGGCCTGATCCTGGGGCTGATTGCCGTTCAAATACCAGTACATCGAATTGAACCCCTGCGACGCGACTGCAGCGCCACCAACAGAGGATTTGATGCCGCGTGTGGTTGTTGCATCGGGCGCGCCCAGGCATCCGGTAAAGAACGGGGTCGACACGACAGGCGCACCAAATGTAGTGGCGGATTGGTTCTGAACCTCAAGCATCATGTTTGAGATCATCATCGGTCGCGCGATCTTGTAGGGATCGGCCATATCGGCCTGCTGAAACGGATCCGACCGGATCACCGGTTGATTCACCAAAGCATTGTTTTTGATCACCGCATCGCTATAGGCGAACGTGTCGGATGGGTTGAAATCATGCCCGATCGTAACCAGACCGTAAGGATGCAGGAAATAGCGCGCCATCAACATCTGCCAGATCATTGTGCCGTTGCTATAGAGCCTGTCGTCGTCTGATACCGCATGCGACATGTGCAGCATTGAAATAAACAAGGTCAAAGCTGACATTTTGTTTGTCTTGCCGCCGATCTGGCTCGGACCCATTGTGTTTATATTGCTGTTGGTCAGTTGCTCGGGTGGCAAATAGGAGCCCAGGAAATCATCATCGGAAAACTCTTTTGGCAGGAACATGTAGGGAATTCCCACCCAGCCCCCGCCAGACACCGTAGACATGGCAAGCACATCCTTGGTCCAGCCCATGCTGACGAGAGCCTGAAGCTGCCCGATCCCGGCTGACATCGCGCGTGATCCGCCACCGCTAAGCGCGATGCCAATCCCCGATTTGGTCGGCGCGGTCAGACCAGCGGCAATGTACATGTCCGATACACTTATTCCGCCCTGGCTAAGATATCCCGCGACCATTGGCACTTGCATAGCGGTGTATGTCGTTGTGTCTTCGACACCGATACTGCTTTTCTGGCCCACATCGACAGATGTCCCGTCCAATGTTATTGTGACGCCTCCATTGTTGTGGTTTATTTCCGCATTAAATAAACCATCGGTGCCAATAAGGTTATTGAAAGCGTCCTGATAATAAACCATCCATTGATCATTGCCCCCACTGGGAAGCTGGATGCCGTCATAAGAAAAACTTTCGCCCTGATTATTGTTCAATGAGTTTTGGGTTTCGAAATACTGTGGAGCCGCCCCTTTTCCCGGAAAGTGGCAAATCCAAACCTTCTTGATCGCATTCCCCGTTTGATTCCAGACCGTACCGGACACCGTATGCGTACTGTTTGAACTCATTGAAAATTCCTCCTCTCAGGTCAAGCCACCAGTTTCTGGGATATTGCGAGAGCGGAGACCTAACCAATGCACACTGCGCCAGGCGCACGACTTGCGAATTCGAATTTGCAAACAGCCAAGAGTATACCGCTTTCGTGCCAACATATGCGCAAACTCCGCCACAACCTACCACTCTGAATGAGCCATCGAAATCTGACAAACCTCGCGCTTATGCTAGGCAGAGCTGAAAAATAGAATAGCCAAACATTCGAAATACATTGTATTCAGGATATGAATAGTTGTTTTCCCGGCCGGAGGAACGCGCCCGTGGACTTGCGAAAACTGGATTTGAACCTGCTGGTAACGTTCGAGGCGATCTATACAGCCGGCAATATCTCACACGCAGCGAAGCGGCTGAATGTAAGCCAACCGACCATATCCAATGCGCTGGCCAGGTTGCGCGATACGGTAGGTGACCCCCTGTTCATACGCAGCGGGCGCGGTGTCGCGCCGACGCCACGTGCCACTGGCATGATCGGCCCGGTGCGCGATGCCTTGCAGATGATCCAGAGCGGGTTTGGCGATGACGAAAGATTTGACCCGTCAACGACGCGCCGCAATTTCCGCATCGTGGTGCTGGACATGCTGGAACCGATCCTAATGCCGCCGCTGGTACGCGCGGTGCAGGATTATCGGTCGGTCACACTTGAGATGCTGCCGGTGATGGATTTTCCCATCGCCGAGGGGTTGAACGATGGCAGTCTTGATCTGGCGCTCACAACCTTTGATCCGCAGCATGGCGATATCGAGTGCGAGCAGGTGGGAGCGGCCAAGATCGTCATCGTGGCGCGCAAGGGGCATCCGCGGATCAAGGGCGAAATGACCCCGGCGCTGGTGTCTGAAATCGGACATGTGGCGTTGATCCCAAAAATTCGCGCGCTGTCACGGGTGGATGAGGTGCTGCGCTATGCCAAGATCGATCGTCACATCGTCTACATGGTGACCAGGTTCTGGTCATTCCCCCATATCCTTGCAAACTCCGATCTGATTGCCATGATGCCTGGAGATTTCGCAGCCCATGCGGCATTGTTCTATCCGCTGGATATCTTTCCCGTCCCATTCGAGTTCCCCGAGCAGCATATCTATATGATCTGGAAAAAGCGTCACGGGCTTGATCCCGGGCATACATGGCTGCGCGAGAAAATTGTCGAAGCCTACCGCGAGAGCGAGGCACGGCCCCCAGGCGCACGCGCTTCGGTACCGGGCGCGCCTCGGCCAAGCGATTTTGGGCAAACGAATTGATCCGCCAAGGTGCTTTGCTTGGATCGTGTATTGCCTGTCAGCTATCGCTGGCTGCCTTCGGCTGAAAATCTTCGGGCACTGCGTCGGTTCGGGGCCAGTGCGAGAGTTGTTAACATGATGCTGTTTCTATGTAAGTCCGATTTACCCATCTCATAGGTGTGCTTGACTTGTGTCGGCGGCGGTCCGGGTGACGATATCTTCGCCCGCGGGGTTTGCTCATGCTGGCGCTCTGACCGCATGGGTTCACATTGTGAATCCTGCACGGTCAGAGATCTCCAACACCGCCAATGAAAGCTGTTAACACGCAGCTGAGCTTGAACAACCGTGCCGGACCGAGGATTGGCGGAAAGCTCCATTCACTCTGCCATGGCCGGCAATCGTCTCCAGGACCGGGCATCAGCGATCTCGGTTAGCTGAGGGTGTTCCCCCACCACAACTGCCGTTCCGACCGATTGCAGCATCGGCAGATCGGAAATATCGTCGCCAACCGCCAGACACACGTCGGCGCGAACCTTCTGCTCAGAAAGGAAATTCCGGATCGCAACAGCCTTTCCAGCGCCGATTGTCTGTGGCGTTCCGATCCGGCCCGTATAGCACCCGTCCGCTCGCAGCTCCAAAGGCGCTGCCAAAATGTTCGTAACTGACAAATGGTCTGCAATGGGTCGCAAAACTGCGTCGAAGGACCCGGAGACAAAAACCGGTTCCACCCCGTCTGCGCTCAGTTCCCGAAGAAGATGCACGGGCGCCGCGATGAAAAAGCGCTCTGGATGGGCAAGCCAGGCTGAGGCCCAGGCGGCACCAGCTCTTTCGATGTCTTCCGACCGAATGCCGGCAAAATAGCGGTAGTAGGCCCTGTTCAGATTTTCGCGCGATTCACCTGCCGCCCGCAGTTGCGAAAACTCCCTTTCGAACGCCTCCAGCGCCGCCGATTCCCTTCGCCATTCCAACGTCCAATAACGGAAGAAGTCGAACATGCTCTTGACCGTGATGAGCGTGTCATCAACATCAAAGAACGCAAAGCGTTTCATCCGGAAACCTCGCCATAGGCCTTGCGGCGGCTCAGGTTCTGAAACTCCGGATGGGTTCCGACAACACCGGCGTCGGCCCAGCGGGCGGGGTCCACCTCGGTCAGGAACACGCTGATCTTGTCGAGCGGTACCCCGGTGACGCGATGCATCGCGGCGGTGACCTCATGCAAGAGCGCTTCGGCCTTTTGCTGATCGGCCATCTTGAAAGTCGAAATCTGGATTACAGGCATATCTTGTCCTTCGGATGCTGGTTGCGGGGTCAGGCCCGCGTCGTGAATTCGTGAAACATGGGTTGGGGAAACTTCAGCTGCGCATGGATGTCACCGCCCAGCCCGTAGCGGCCGATTGCGCCGCCGTGGCTCATCTGGCTGCTCATGCACAGGACAACCACATTGATGACCCGGTTGCCGCCTTCCTGAGACGGGTCGGGGAAAGGGTTGGGGAGCACCGCCTCGAATGCCGCCCCGCCGGAACGATCCGTCACGAACACATTGGGCACCCCAAGCGGCCCGGGCCGCGTCGGGCCAGCCGGGTCCAGATCATGTTCGCGAAGGGTCATGATCGTGTACAACGTGCGCGGCAGAAGATCGCTGAACGTGAAGGAAAACCGCGCCTTGCGCGCCTCGTGTTCCAGTGTGACCGTGAGGGTCCCGGACGCGCGCACCCATTCAGCGAGCGTGACCGGCCGGTCAAGCTGTCGCCCGTGCTCGGGTTCGAAATCCGGGATCGGCGCCCTGTGCAAGGGATAGCTCGGCCGGTCCTCGGTGTTTGCATCCGGATACTGTTGCGGGGCAAAAACCATCGGGTAGTTGTTGCACGGCAACGGCAGCGGCAAAGTATGCAACACCTTGTCACCAAGGTGTTTTGGAAGCGGTTCATCAGGTTCAAACCGCTCGATGATCGTGTAGGGGGCCCGTTCGCCAAAGGCCGGAACCGGCGATTGTGCCGAGACGACGGCGCCGGTCCATCGGGTCGTGACACCGTCATCCGCGCGCGTGGTCACGGCACCGATAACGACGAAATTGCCGTCTTCGTCCATGATCTCGCTGGGCGGGTAAAGCGGCCCCTGGGTGGTCACTGAAAGGGTGTAAGTCTGCTGAAACATGGGTGATATCCTCGGGCAACCCGGGAACGCCGGTCGCGGCGTTCCCGATGCGGCGTTCCCTTAGGCGGCGTGCGCATTTGCGCCGAGGGACACCTGAGTCAAAGCGCAATGAGCTGCGTCCCGCGCCAGCGCGGCCTCTTTTTCGGCAATCACCTGATGGGGGAAGACCGTGAAGGCGCAGCCGATGCGCGTGCGCAACTCGCCATTCTGGATGAAATCCATTTCAACCTGATACTTGCGCCGCCGGTCGTTCACGTTGGCGGAAACGATCCGGTACTCGATATGGGCCGACAGCGGGAAGACGAAGCCGGTGAACTCGGTCGTGATGGCGTTGATGACGAAATAGGTCTTTTCCTCCAGATCGGTCAGAAGGTATTTCTCGGTGACCGCGATGAAGGACTGGCGCGCCGCCTCGATCAGCAACATGCCCTGAACATGCTGGCCGGTTTGATGGTCGCCCATCAGCTCGCAATTCTCGTCGATGCACAGATCGATGCGGTAACAGTCATGCGCGGTCTTGGTTGGGCTGCCGATTAGGGTGTTGCAGCTGCGCCGCTTGTGCGAAATGCAGGGGTCCGCCCGTTCAGGCAGGGTCCGCAAAAGGGACAGTTCCCATTTGAGGCCGGCAGGGTCCAGTGCATTGATCTGCACAATCAGATCGGCAATGTCGCCTTCGGACAACCCCTGTCCCGGCAACAGCCGCACCGCCCCGGGCACCAGATGTTTCGGAAGTTTCAGCATGGCGTGCAGCTGGCTTAGAGTTACCGCAGGTTTTTCCACTGTGAACTCAGCAAACTTGTCGGCAACGACGATCAACGTGTCGAACTTCATGGAATTGTCGGTCATATCTGAATCTCTCGATTTGGCTCTAAGAACTTTTGATTGCGGCCGTCAGGAGACGCGCCCGCTCATATCCGCGTAGATCCGGGTGTAGAGGCCACCGGTACCGC
This sequence comes from Ruegeria pomeroyi DSS-3, assembly GCF_000011965.2. Taxonomy (NCBI): domain Bacteria; kingdom Pseudomonadati; phylum Pseudomonadota; class Alphaproteobacteria; order Rhodobacterales; family Roseobacteraceae; genus Ruegeria; species Ruegeria pomeroyi. The sequence continues at coordinate 385,835 of NC_006569.1, forward strand.
CGGTGATGTAGCGGTCGCCGGCCTGGCGAACGATGTCCTGATAGCGCTCGGAGGCGAACACCTCGCCATAGGTGTCGGGCGCTACCGAAAAGCCCGAAACAAACATCACGCCGGGCTGGCCGCTGACGACCGAGTGATAGGCCAGAAAATTCTCGACCTCGTCGGCGTTGCGCACGACGTCGAAAATGGTCGCATCACGCCAATCGCGATAGGCGGCGTATTGCTCGGGTTTGACCTCGACATGGCGCAGCTGAATATAGGGCGTGTCGGGCAGCGGCCCGTTGCACGATTTGGGCGCTTCGACAAAGCTGACGATCTCGCGGCGGATGTCGCCGCTCAGGAATTCGGCGAATTCGGCAGCGTCCTCGCTCAGACTGTGACGAAGACCGTCAAGCGCCGTTTCCGCCTCCAGCGGGACCAGGGTAACCACTTCGTCATCGTCAAGCGCAACCAGGGTCCGCCCCCGGGCAACCGGGGCAAGCTTGGCAGCCAGCGCTGGCGCGGCGGCAGGCTTGGCAGGGTAGCGTGAAATCAGAACCAGTTCTGCAGGCATGTCCATCTCCTTGAAACATCTCGCTGAAAGGCCCGCACCCAAGGATAGATTCTTGAGTTCGACGAACATCTCAGCGTTGCAAGGGAACAGATGGCATTTTCCTGTTTTGAAATCTGTAGGTAAAATCGTAAACTAGTTTTCCAAAAATGGAAAAAAAGGATATGCGCGGAAATCGGTCAGTAGCCCCTTAGACGGGTGCGGTTGGAATGCACCAGCTCGGCGAGAAAGTCGGCAAGCGCACGCGTTCGTCTGGACTGTGCAAGGTCGGATTGAATGACAAGATAGATCGGCTGATCTATCCCGATATTCGCGTTCAGGCAGACCAGCCCGGCATCCGCCGCAAGGAAATGCGGCAGCACCGCCAGGCCCAGGCCGGCCGCAGCCGCCGTGACCTGCGTCGACAGAGAGGTGGTGGTCAGCGCCGGCGCCCGGCCACGCAGCATCCGCTCGGCCCATTGCGCCGCTGGCAGATGCGACTGTCCTTCGCCCCAGGAGATGAAGGCGTCCGTTTCATAACTGCCCCGATCCGTTCCCGGATTGCGGCCCTGCACATAGGCCTCGCTTGCATATAGCCCGTACCCCAGCGTTCCCAGGCGCTGCAGGGTCACGTTCCCACGTTGGGGTTTGACCATCCTCAGGGCAAGATCCGCGTCACGCCTGTGCACGTTCACGGTGGTGATGTCGGTTACGATCTCGACCATCAACCCCGGAAAGCGGGCTTGGAACTCGGGCAGAGCGGGAATGATCAGCCCGCTTGCAAAGTTCTCGGCAGTGGCCAGCCGAACCTTGCCGGTCAGTTGGGCCTGCAACTTTGCGCCGGTGCTCAGCGCAATCGCCGCATTCTCCATGGCCTCGGCCTTTTCGATCAGATCGCTGCCGTCTTCGGTCAATTGATAACCGGACTGATGGCGCACAAAGAGAGGAACCCCCAAGGCCTCTTCCATCCGGTCGATCCGGCGCGACAGGGTCGCTATGCCGATATGCAGCGCGCCAGCCGCGGCGCTGAGCGTCCCGTGCCGGGCAACCGCCAGAAAGGCACGCGTATCGTCCCAGACCAGAGAGCGCCCGGATGGTTTTCCGATAATGGAAATCGTATTCCCAATGTTCTCTGGTTTTTCCATAATCAACACATGCCATGCTTGTGTCCTGTCATGCAAGGAGGGCAAATATGCTAAGACGTAAACTTGGGCAGGATCTCGAGGTTTCAGCCATCGGTCTGGGCTGCATGGGGATGAGCGAATTCTACGGCCCCCGAGACGACGAGAAATCGCTGGACGTCATGTCGCGTGCGGTCGTGCTGGGGATCGACTTTTTCGATACGGCGGACATGTACGGCCCACATCACAACGAAGAGCTGATCGGCACGTTTCTGCGTCAGAGCCGGGCCCGCATCCAGGTTGCAACCAAGTTCGGGATTGTCCGCAACCCCGGAGAATACAAGCGCAGCCTGGACAACAGCGCAAGCTACGCCCGAACCGCCTGCGAAGGATCGCTTCGCAGGCTGGGGGTCGACTGCATCGACCTGTACTATGTGCATCGCGTCAACACGAACCAGCCCATCGAGGAGACGATGGAAGGCCTCGCCGCATTGGTGAAGGAAGGCAAGATTGCCCGCATCGGCCTTTGCGAGGTCAGCGCCGAGACCCTTCGCAGGGCGCATGCAGTGCACCCGGTGACGGCGGTCCAGACCGAGTATTCTCTTTGGTCGCGCGAGGTAGAGAACTCGGTTCTGCCGACATGTCGCGCGCTTGGAATTGGATTTGTGCCCTATTCCCCGCTCGGGCGTGGCTTTCTGACCGGGCGGTTTCAATCCCCCGATGAGATCACAGACGGCGATTTCCGGGCCTCTCTGCCCCGGTTTGCCGAAGACGCGATCACGCAGAACCGCAGCATTTCGAATGTCATCGCCGCCATCGCCGCGGAAAAGGGCTGTTCGCAAGCGCAGCTTTCCCTGGCCTGGTTGCTGGCAAAGGGGGACAACATCGTTCCGATCCCCGGCACCAAGCGGCGCAGATATCTCGAAGAAAACGCGGCTGCGGCCTCGATCACCCTCACCGGAGAGGAGATCGCGCGGCTCGAAGCCTCCATCGCAGAGTTGCCCATCATCGGCGAGCGCTACACCGCCGAAGGCATGAAGGGCGTGGACGCATGAAACCGACGCACGGAATCGAACGCGATACGCTGGCTCTGGCGATCCTGGATCAGCTGGAGAGCGGCGCGTCAGAGCGGGTCTCGAACAATCTGGATGCCTTTGATGCAAGCGCGACCGAACTGATCCTCGGTTTCTCGTTTGCAGACGTCCTGAGCAGGGAGGGCATCGACCTCAGGACTCGCGAAATGCTGACAGTTGCGATGCTTGGCGCAAAGGGAACTGCTCCTGGCCAGCTCGATTTTCACATGCGTGCTGCGCTGAACTGCGGCGTGACCAGACCGGAAATTGTGGAAATCATCTATCAGATCGCAGTCTACGCCGGCGTGCCTGCCGCCATGAACGCCATCACATCGGCCAAAAAGGCCTTTGAAGCGGCAAACATCTGACGCGTAAACCGGAGTTTATCCATGTCTCAATATTCTCAACGTGCCACCTGGCGCGCCTGGCTGGCTATTGCCGCGCTCGGCACGGGCAGCTTCTCGATCGTGACGGCAGAACTGGCGCCGATCGGGCTTTTATCCCAGATCGGGGGAGATCTCGGCGTCTCGACCGCCAAGGTGGGGCTGATCGTGACGCTCTATGCCTGGATCGCCGCCGCGGCGGCTCTGGCGTCGGCCATCTGGCTCGGCGGTCTGCCACGGCGCCCGCTGCTTGTCGGGCTGATGGCGGTTCTGGCGGCCTCAGGATTTGCCACCTCCTATTCTGGCTCCTTCGCCGGGCTGATGAGCGCACGGATTATCGGTGCTGTCGCCCACGGGGCTTTCTGGGCCATGATCGGCACGCTTGGGGCGCAGATCGTGCCTGCGCGCCAGGTCGGCGTGGCGACGTCGATCATCTTCGGAGGCGTCTCGGTTGCCAGCGTGCTGGGCGTTCCGCTTGCCAACCTGGTCGGCACCAGCGAAGGCTGGCGCAGCTCGTTCCTGATCATCGGCTGGCTTTCGCTGGCAGTCGCCTTGGCCGTATTGGTCACCGTACCCGCAGTGCAGGGCACCGGCAGGATCGGAACCCAGGCCCTGTTTCGCATTCTGTCGAACCGCCGCTTCCAACGCATTTTTCTTGCGACGCTCTTTGCCGTCACCGCCCACTTCATGGCATTTACCTATGTCGAACCGTTTCTGGCGAACGCTAGTGCGATACCGGTCCGGGCGATCGCACCGCTCTTGTTCACCTTTGGGGCGGCAGGCATCGCGGCCAATATGCTGACCGCCGCCCTGATCGACAACTGGCTCAAGCGCATTGTGACGCTGTCTTTGTTGCTGGCCGCTGCCGCTCTTGGCGTTCTGGCCCTTTTCGGACCTCAGCTCGACCTCTACGGTGCGGGGCTGGCGCTGATCGTCTGGGGTGGCTCGATCTCGGCCATACTGGTTGGTTTGCAGACCTGGGTTCTGAAGGAAGCCGGCGCAGATGCCTTGCAGGCTTCGGCCATCTATGTCGCCCTTTTCAATGGCGCGATCGGGTTGGGCGCAGCGATAGGCGCCGCCTTGCTTGGTGTGACAAGCCTGCCGGGCCTGTTCCTGTGCTCGGCGCTCCTTATCGGTATTGGCATCGTCAGCGTTATCTCTTTGGCCGAACCGCAAATGTCGCCTGCTGAATGATCAAAGCGTCGCGGTTAGAACATGCGGACTGGAGGCGTGCTGGCCCCTTGCCCCATCGAGTTCAGCCAGCGCAAAGGCTCACGGCAGGGGCAGGGGCGTTCAAGCGGCTGAACAGTGCGATGCGTATCTGGATTTCGGCGGCGCATCTTCGCCTTGGCCCGGCTGCGGGCGCGATAACCTGACGAGCGTTTCCGGCGGTTGCGGCTGGGCGGTCTTCCTTCGACAACCGGCCCTGCTTGCGGATCGGGATGATCGGGACGGCGAAGATAATGCCGAAAGGCCGGATGACGCCCGGCATCCGGCCTTTTGCCCAGTTCGCAGCACTGGCGGCCTAACAGAGGACTTTGAAAGGCCTTCCGTGATTTGCACTGAGGTTTGAGACGAGAACCACTCAACCTTATCCGAAGGCGCGCGGCCTGTGCGGTGCGCCGGTCAGCGACGGCCTCGATTTGTCGTGAATTTGCGGCGGTTTCTTGTGGATTTTGTCGGGGTTTCGTAGGCTGAGCGGGATGTTTTCAGATGATTGGACCCTGACCGTGAGCCCGAAATCCCCGCCATCCGGCCCCGCCAAGCCCATCGCCACGCCGATCGTCTCGTCCGATCACCTGGCCGGCACCGATCAGGGCTGGCAGTTCAGCGAGCTCGAATACGCGATGACGATGACCTATAACGCCTTTTCGCGCTGGATGACCCATTGCATGAAGGCGGTGGGGTACAAGGATTTCAACCCGCTCGACATTCTGGTGCTGCACAATGTCAACCATCGCGGCAAGGAGAAGCGGCTGTCCGACATCGCCTTTATGCTGAATGTCGAGGACAATCATACCGTCAATTATGCGCTCAAGAAACTGGCCAAGGCGGATCTGGTCGTGGGGCGCAAGGTGGGCAAGGAGATGTTCTATTCCACCAGCGATCAGGGGCGGCAGGTCTGCGAGGCCTATCGCGATGTGCGCAAGGCCTGTCTGCTGGATGCGGCCGAGGCGACCGACCGCGACTATGACGAGATCAGCCATGTGGCGCGGGTGCTGCGCAGTGTCTCGGGCCTTTATGATCAGGCGTCCCGCTCGGCGGCGTCACTGTAAGATCGGGGCAGTCGCGCCTGCTTGACCGGCGTCCCACCACCTTCGGGTGGGTACCGGCCCTAGCGATCCGGCTCCAGCGCGGGTCCCTTGGGGGCGGGGGACGGCCCGGCATCGGGGCGCGGATTTGCAGCGCGCAGCACCGGCGAACGGGTCGAGACATTGGCCCGGCTCTCGCGCCAGACCACGAACAGGCCCGAGGCGATGATGATTCCCGCCCCCAGCGCCACCCAGCCATCGGGCCGCTCGCCAAACAGCACCGCGCCCAGAAGCGTGGCCCAGACGATCTGGGAATACTGGATCGGCGAGACCACCGCCGGCGGCGCCGCGCGATAGGCCTGGATGATCAGGTGCTGGGCGGCAAAGGACATCACCCCCACCAGCGCCATCATCCCCAGATGCACCAGCTCTGGCGGGCGATAGACCAGCGGCTGCATCGCGCCCATGGCCAGCGCCCCCAGCAGCATCGGATAGAGGATCAGCACCGCCGAGCGTTCGCTATTGCCGATCTTGCGCACAAGGATCGTGGCCAGCGCCGAGCAGACCGCTGCCGTCAGCGCCGCCAGGTGGCCCAGGGTCAGCGCGCTCATGCCGGGGCGCAGCACGATCAGCACCCCGATCAGGCCGATGCCCACGGCGGCCCAGCGTTGCGCGCGCACCACCTCTCCCAGCAGGGGCACCGACAGGGCGGTGACCAGCAAGGGAAAGGTGAAGAGCAGCGTATAGACCTCGGTCAGCGGCAGCTGGGAAAAGGCATAGAAGGCCGAAACCATCGACCCCACCATCAGCCCCGAACGCAGCAGGACAAGGCCCGGATTGTTGGGCCGGAACGTGTCCACCCGCCGGTCGGCCAGCATGGTCACGGTGATCGGCACAAAGGAAAACAGGGTGGCGAAGAAGATGATCTGGAACACCGAATAGCCCGCCCCCAGCGCCTTGATCAGCGCATCGTGAAGCGAGAAGACGGCAAATCCGGCCAGGGCATAGGCCATGCCCTGCAGGGGTGCGGCGGGTCTGCTCACGATATCGGATCCTGTGGTGGCCTGCGCCCGGGATGGCGCCTTTGCTGCATAGCGCCGTTTGCGCTCACACAAAAGGGGCAGGCATGCGCCGCGCACATGGCGGCAATCCCAAAACGGTGGATGTCATGCGGGCCCGGCCCGCTTATGTGACGGCGATCATTCAACGCGGCGCCGCCGCCCTTGGACCCCGGCCAGATCATGAACCAGTTCGACATTCCCCACCTGCGCCAGGCGCAGATCGACGCTTATCATCGCAAGGCCGAGCGCCTGCGTGCTCAGGCCCTGCGCGATGGCATCGCCATGCTGGGCCGGGCCGTGATGCGCCTTGTAGCCTCCTTGCGCCTGGCCCCCCGCCGCCAACCGGCGCGGTAAAGCGGCGCCTTTTCCCAATCACTTTGCCGCAATTACTCCGGCGGAGTCACCGCAGGGGACGGGGGCAGCGCCCCCAGCCGCCCTCAGCCCAATGCGGCAAAGCCCGCGTCCAGCGCCGACAGGATGTCCGCGACATCCTGCGCGCTCAGCACCAGCGGCGGTGACAGGATGATATTGGGGCCTGAAACCCGCAGCATCACCCCGGCCCCATAGGCCGTCTCGTAGACGGTGTTCATCATGGCGGCGCCGGCGGGGGCCTTGCTGGCCCGGTCCGCGACCACCTCTAGTGCCGCCATCAGCCCGTGACCGCCGCGCACATCGCCGATCATCTCGTGTTTGGCGGCCAGCGCCTGTAGGCCGTTGAACAGTTCTTCGCCGCGTGTGGCGGCATTCTCGGCCACATTGGCCTTTACCGTTTCCTTCAGGCAGACCACCGCCGCCGCCGCGCCCACCGGGTGACCGGAATAGGTATAGCCGTGGCTGATTGCGCCCTTGCCGCTGGTGTCGCCCTCGAACACCTCGGTCATGCGGGTGCCGATCAGCACCGCGCCAAAGGGGAAATAGCCGTTGGTGATCGCCTTGGCAGTGCACATCATGTCCGGTTGCACCCCCCACAGACGCGACCCTGACCAGGCGCCGGTGCGGCCGAATGCGGTGATCACTTCGTCGGCGATCAGCAGGATGCCGTTGCGGTCGCAGATCTCGCGCACCATCGGCATGAAGCTTTCATGTGGCGGGATCACCCCGCCCGCGCCCAGGATCGGCTCCATGATGAAGGCGGCGATGGTCTCGGCCCCCTGAAAGGCGATCTCGTCCTCCAGCGCCTGCGCGCACAGCTGCGCCAGCCGCGCGGGGTCGGTCTCGTTGAACGGGTTGCGATAGGTATAGGGGGCGGGAATGTGGAAACAGCCGGGCAGCAGCGGTTCGTAATCGGTGCGGAACTTGTTGTTGCCATTGACCGAGGCGCCGCCGAAATGGGTGCCGTGATAGCCCTTTTTCAGCGACAGGAACTTGGTGCGCTGGGGCTGTCCGCGCAGCTTGTGATATTGCCGTGCCAGCCGCAGCGCGGTCTCGACACTGTCCGAACCGCCCGAGGTATAGAACACCCGCTGGATGCCTTCCTCGGCGAAGAAGTCGCACAGGTCATAGGCCAGTTCGATGGCGGCATCGTTGGTGGTGCCGCGGAAGGTCGAGTAATAGGGCAGGCTGTCGAGCTGCCCGGTTATCGCCTGTTTCACCGCGTCGTTGGAATAGCCCAGATTGACGTTCCACAGCCCGCCGACCGCGTCGATCGTCTCGTGCCCGTCGATATCGCGGATTCGCACACCCGCCGCGCCGGTGATGATCTTGGGCGGGTTGGCCTGGGCATCGGCGGGGTGAGTCATCGGCTGCCAGAACTGGCGAGCGTTGTTTTCCTTGATGAAATTGGCGGTTTTCATCGGTTCCTCTCCCTTTGCGGCGGCAGGTCTCATTGGCTCATGCTTGACACAGGGTTTTCTGTATGACAAGCATTTTATGAAACGATGGTTTGAATAATGAACCGATAGGGATGGAGGATCCCCGCCATGGATCAGGCAGCTATCGACGCCCTGCGGACCCGGGTGATCCCGCCGCGCGGCCATGTGATCGGCGGGCGCGTCGAGGGTGGGGGAGAGACGCTTGACGTGATCTCGCCCATCGACGGCAGCGTCCTGACCCAGATCGCCCGGGGCGGCGCGCGCGAGGTTGCGCAGGCGACCGCAGCCGCGCGCCATGCGTTCACCTCCCGCATCTGGGCCGGGCAACCGCCAGCCGCCCGCAAGAAGGTGCTGACCCGCCTTGCCGAGTTGATCGAGGGTGAGGCGCTGGACCTTGCCGTGCAGGGGGTGCGCGACAACGGCACCGAGATCTCGATGGCCTTCAAGGCTGAAAGCGGATCGGCCGCCGGAACCTTTCGCTATTATGCCGAGGCGCTGGACAAGGTCTATGGCGAGATTGCCCCGACCGCGGGCGACATCCTCGGCCTGGTGCACAAGGAACCGGTGGGCGTGGTCGGCGCGATCCTGCCCTGGAACTTTCCGCTGATGATAGGTGCGTGGAAGATCGCGCCGGCGCTGGCCATGGGCAATTCGATCGTGGTCAAACCCGCCGAGAGCGCCTCGCTCTCGATCCTGCGCCTGGCGGAACTGGCGCTCGAGGCGGGGCTGCCCGAGGGCGTGTTCAACGTGGTCACCGGCAAAGGGTCCGAAGTGGGCGAGGCGATGGGCCTGTCGATGGAGATCGACATTCTGGTCTTTACCGGCTCGGGCGCGGTGGGGCGGCGGCTGTTGGAATATTCCGCCCGTTCGAACCTGAAACGCTGTTACCTGGAGCTGGGCGGCAAATCGCCCAATGTGGTCTTTGCGGATGTGGCCGATCTGGATCATGCGGCCAAGGTTTCGGCGGCGGGCATTTTTCGCAATTCGGGGCAGGTCTGTGTCGCGGGCTCGCGGCTGATCGTGGAGCGGTCGATCCATGATGAATTCGTCGATGCGCTCTGCCGCCATGCCAGCGCGCTGAGGGTTGGCGACCCGCTCGATCTGGGCTCGACCGTTGGGGCGGTGCATTCGGTGGCGCAGCTGGAGCAGAACCTTCGCTTTGTCGAAACCGCGCTGGCCGAGGGGGCCGATTGCGCCCTGGGCGGCAAGCGCATCCTCGAGGAGACGGGCGGGTATTACATGCAGCCCACGGTGATGACCGGCGTGACGCGCGACGCGACGCTGAACCAGCAGGAGGTGTTTGGCCCGGTGCTGGCGGTCAGCGCCTTTGACACCGAGGGTGAGGCGGTCGATCTGGCCAATTCCACCGTTTATGGGCTGGCCTCGGGTCTGTGGACCTCGGACCTCGGCCGGGCGCATCGGATGGTGCGCGCCATTCGCGCCGGTGTGGTGCATGTGAACACCTATGGCGGCGCTGACGGCACCGTGCCCTTGGGCGGGGTCGGCCAGTCGGGCAACGGCCATGACAAGAGCCTGCATGCGCTCGACAAATACGTGGATCTGAAAACTGCCTGGATGCAGCTATGACACCGGACACACAGGCCTTGCTTGATCGGCGCGCGCGCCTGTTGGGGCCGAATGTCAGCCTGTTCTATGACGAACCGGTGCATGTGGTCCGGGGGCAGGGGGTCTGGCTGTGGGACAACGACGGCAACAGATATCTTGACTGCTATAACAACGTGCCCCATGTGGGGCATTGTCACCCGCGCGTGGTCGAGGCCATCGCGACGCAGGCCGCGACGCTGAACACCCATACCCGCTATCTGCACGAGGGTATCCTCGACTATGTCGAGGCGCTGACGGCGACCTTTGATGCGCCGCTGGACACCGCGATCCTGACCTGTACCGGCTCCGAGGCGAACGATATCGCGCTGCGCATGGCACAGGCGGTTACCGGCAACACAGGGGTGATCGCGACCGATCACACCTATCACGGCAACACGATGGCGGTGTCTCAGCTGTCGCGCACCAATCCGCCGCCGGGCGGGTATTGGGACAATATGGCCTTTGTGCCCGCGCCCGACAGCTATCGCCCCTTGGGCGGCGTTCCAGGCCCGGCGCATGCGCTGGCCTTTGCCGCCGCCGTGCAGGGGCAGATCGAGGCGCTGGCCGCGCGCGGACACAAGCTCGCCTGCCTGATCCTCTGTCCCTATTTCGCCAACGAGGGCTTTCCCACGCTGGAACCCGGCTGGCTCGCCCCCGCAATCGAGGCGGTGCGCCGCGCCGGTGGCATCGTGATCGCGGATGAGGTGCAGCCGGGTTTTGGCCGCCTGGGCAGCCATTTCTGGGGGCATCAGAAGGCGGGTATTCAACCCGATGTGGTCACCCTGGGCAAACCCATGGCCAATGGCCACCCGGTGGGCGGGGTCGTGACCAGCCCCGAGATCATGGCGGCGTTTCGCGAGCGGTTCCGCTATTTCAACACCTTTGGCGGCAACCCGGTTTCGGCGGCCGCCGCGCTGGCGACGCTGAAAGTGGTGCAGGACGAAGGGCTGATGGAGAACGCGCGCGCGGTGGGTGACTATGCCCGCGAGGGCCTGCGCGACCTCGCCGGGCGTCACGAATGCATCGGCGATGTGCGCGGGTCGGGGTTGTTCTTTGGGGCCGAGCTGGTGCTGGACCGGACCGACAAGACCCCGGCCACCGCCTTTGCCAAGCGTGTCGCCAACGCGATGCGGCAGCGGGGCGTGCTGCTGAACTTTCTGGGTATTCACTACAACACGTTGAAGATCCGCCCGCCCATGCCGTTCAGCCGCGACAATGCCGACCAGTTGATCGAAACACTGGACGCCGTCCTGTCCGAAACGCCGTTTGTGCCGTGACCGCCGCTGTCGCCCGCGCCTTGACACTCTGGGGCCTCGACGGGGCCAGCTATGAGCTGGCCGCACAGCGGGAAAACGAGGTCTGGAAGGTGTCGGACGGCACGCGCCACTATGCGCTGCGCTTTCACCGACCCGCGTATCGGAGCGAGGCCGAGCTGACCTCGGAATTGCTCTGGGTCGAGATGCTGGGGCAGGCGGGGATGCAGGTGCCCCAACCGGTGCGCCAGCCGGATGGCGCCGTACTGGGCCGGATCGAGGGGCGCCATGTCAGTCTGCTCGATTGGCTTGGCGGGCGACCGCTGGGCAAGATGGGGCAGTTGGCGCCGGATCTGGATGCCGAGGCCGTGGGCCGGATGATCGGGGCGCAAATGGCGCGTATGCACGACCTGTCGGACCGCTGGACGCCGCCCGCGGGTTTCCAGCGCCCCGACTGGCGGCGTTCGGGTCTGCTGGGGGCGGACCCGCTCTGGGGTCGCTTCTGGGAGCATCCCGACCTCGACCCCGCGCAACGGCAGCTGATGATCGCGACCCGTGAGCGCGCGCTGGCGTGTTTCGAGGATTTCGCGCCGGGGGCCGATCAGGGCTTGATCCATGCCGATCTGGTCGTCGAGAATGTGCTGGTTGACCACGATCGCGTAGCGTTCATAGATTTTGACGACGGCGCCTGGGGGTATCGGGATTTCGACCTTGCCACGGTTCTGGTCAAGTTCATCGGCCAGCCTGATTACGACAGGCTGCGGGCGGGCCTGTGCGCGGGCTATGACGCGCGCCGCAGGGTCGAGCCCGGCACGCTTGATTTCATGCTGCTGCTGCGGGCGCTGACCTATCCGGGCTGGATCATGTCACGGCTGGACGAGCCGGGCGGGCGGCAAAGATCGGCGCGCATGCTGGACACCGCGCTGCGGCTGGCCAGGGATTTCATGGAGGAGAGGCAGAGATGAGCGACAAGACGATCCTGATCGCGGGCACCTATGACACCAAGGATGACGAGCTGACCTATCTTGCCGGTGTGATCGCGGCGCAGGGGGGCGGCGTGCTGTCGATGGATGTCAGCGTGCTGGGCGATCCGTCCCGGCCCACGGATGTCTCGAAACATGCGGTGGCCGAGGCGGGTGGAAGCTCGATTCAGGCGGCCATCGACAGTGGCGACGAGAATGGCGCCATGCAGATCATGGCCCGGGGCGCGGCGGCCAAGGCGCTGGAGCTGTATCTTGCGGGGCGCATCCATGGGGTGATCGTGCTGGGCGGCACCATGGGCACCGATCTGGCGCTGGACCTGTGCGCCGCATTGCCGCTTGGGGTGCCCAAATACATCGTCTCGACCGTGTCGTTCTCGCCCCTGCTGCCGCCCGAGCGGATCCCGGCGGATGTGCAGATGATCCTCTGGGCCGGAGGGCTTTACGGGCTGAATTCGATCTGCAAGGCCTCGCTCAGCCAGGCGGCTGGGGCGGTGCTGGGGGCCGCGCGCGCGGTCGAGGCCCCGCATCGCGACCGGCCGCTGATCGGCATGACCAGCTTCGGCAAGACGGTGCTGCGCTATATGGTCAGCCTGAAACCGGCGCTGGAGGCGCGCGGATATGAGGTGGCGGTGTTCCACGCGACCGGTATGGGCGGGCGCGCGTTCGAGAGCTTGGCGGCCGAGGGCGCCTTTGCCGCCGTGTTCGATTTCGCGCCGCAAGAGGTGGCCAACCACCTTTATGGCGGTCTCTCGGCGGGGGCGGACCGGATGACCAATGCGGGCCGGCGGGGCATCCCGCAACTGGTGGCGCCGGGCTGTTACGATCTGGTCGATTACATCGGCTGGCAGGCGCCGCCCCCCGCGCTGGCCGACCGGCCCAGCCACGCCCATAACCGCCTGTTGACCTCGGCGGTGCTGGAGGCGGACGAGCGCCGCGCCGTCGCCCGCGCCATCTGCGCCAAGCTGGCCGGCGCAAGCGGCCCGGTGGCGCTGATGCTGCCCACCGGGGGTTGCAACGAATGGGACCGCCCGGACGCGCCGCTGCATGATGCCGAGGGGCTGGCGGCCTTTTGCGACGAGATCCGCAGCGCCTGTCCGGCCAATGCCGACCTGGTCACGCTGGACGCCCATATCAACGACGCCGCGTTCTCCGAGCGGGCGCTGGCGATCTTTGACGATTGGGTGGCGCGGGGGCTTGTGGCCAAGGGGGCGTAACGGTCGCCCCCTCGCCCTTTGCAGGTGACCCGCCGCGTGAATCATGGGCGGGCGCGGCTCTCGGGCCTGATCAAGGGACATCTGGTGATCCTTTCACGCAAGAGGTGAGGGGATACCTTGCCGAAAAATTTCAGTGCGCATTTTCAAAGCAGTACATGCCGAGGGTTGGCCGGCTTTGGGTCGCTGCCAAAGGTTGATACAAAAAGATACAAGTTGGTCGACATCTGACCGTGAAAACGCGCTTATTGGGACCATGCAGAACGCCACGCCACATATCCTGGTCGTCGATGACCATAGCGAGATCCGCACTGCGGTTTGCCGCTATCTTGAAAAGAGCGGCCTGCGTACGACGATGGCAAAGGATGCCAGGGAAATGGATGCCGTGCTGGCCACGGAGAACATCGATCTGGTGGTCCTGGACGTGATGATGCCCGGCGAGGACGGGCTGTCGGCCTGCAAGCGTCTGTCGCAGTCCGGCGACATACCGATCCTGCTGCTCACGGCACTCAGCGAGGACATGGACCGGATCGTCGGGCTGGAAACCGGGGCGGATGACTATCTTGCCAAGCCGTTCAACCCGCGCGAGCTGTTGGCGCGCATCCGGGCCATTCTGCGCCGGACCAGCCGCACCGTGTCGCCGGCCGGCAGTCTTGCCGGAAAACGCGTCCGGTTTGCCCAATGGATCCTGGACAGCGACCGGCGGGTCATCGTGGATAGCGAAGGCCGCGAAACCAGCCTGACCAGCGCCGATTTCAAGCTGCTGGTGGTGATGCTGGAACGGGCCCGGATGGTGCTGAGCCGCGAGCAGCTGATGGAGCTGACCTCGGGCCGGGTCGCGGCACCGCTGGACAGGACCATCGACAACCAGATCAGTCGCCTGAGGCGCAAGATCGAGCGGGACCTGCTGCGCCCGCGCCTGATAACGACCTATCGCAATGGCGGCTATTGCCTGGCGGCGGATGTCGAGGTTCTGGATCCGTGACGCTTGTGCCGCAGAGTCTTCGGTTGCAGATCGTCTGTCTGGTGCTGGCCGCGCTTGCGGTGGCGCAGGGCGTCACCCTGGTCTTGCTCGAGGATCAGCGCGGCCTTGCCGTGCGCGCGGCCATCGGCAACGAGGCGACTGGCCGCGCCGCCAATGTGGTGCGGCTGATTGAACGGGCGCCGGTAAATCTGCATGGCCAGATCGTCAGCGCGGCCAATTCTCCGCTGGTGCGGTTCGAGATCGGCACCGATCCGGTGGTCGACCATATCTCGCATGATGCGAACGGCGCCACCGAGGCGCGGATACGGGCCCTGCTGGACGATGATTTCAGCCGCGAGATCCGGGCCGAGCTGCACGAGATCGACAGCTCGGCGCTGCCGCTGCCCTATCTGGAACCGGGCATGGCAGACCAGCATCGCGAGATGATGCGCGGCCAGATGCTGACGGTAGAGCTGGAACTGTCCATCGCGCTGGCGGGGGGCGACTGGCTGAATGTCTCGACCCGGTTCGAACGTCCGCCGCTGCAATGGCCGCAATTTGCAACGCTGTCTTTCGGCTTGAGCGCCGCCTTCATTCTGCTGGCGGTGTTCTGGTATCTACTGGCCCGGGTCACCGGCCCGTTGCGCCTGTTGGCGGCCGCGGCCGAGAAGCTTGGACCGGAGCAGGGCGCACCCGTGCTTGCCAGCGCCGGCCCGCGCGAGGTGCGCGAGCTGATCCAGGCCTTTAACCGGATGCAGGACCGGATCGTGCGGCTGGTGGCCGAACGCACCCGCATGCTGGCCGCGCTGGGGCATGATTTGCGCTCGCCCCTGACCGCGATGCGCGTGCGCAGCGAATTTGTCGAGGATGACGAGACTCGCGACAGCATGATCGCCTCGATCGAGGAAATGCAGCACATGGTCGAAGAGACCTTGTCCTTTGCCCGGGGACTGGCGGATGGCGAACCGTTGCAAAGCGTTGAACTGGGCGCGTTTCTGAAAACCTTGCGACAGGATATGCCGGACGGATTCACCCTGGCCCAGGGTGAACGCATCGAGGTGCCGCTGCGCCCGAACGCGATGCGGCGCGCGCTGCGCAACCTGATCGAGAACGCGCAGCGCTATGGCAGCGAGGCCGAGGTCAGCTTTGCGCGCACGCGCGGCGGCGCCGTCATACGCGTGTGCGACCGGGGCCCCGGCATTCCCGAACCCGAGCTTGAGCGCGTGTTCGACCCGTTCATGCGCCTGGAAACCTCGCGCTCTCGCGAGACCGGTGGGCACGGTCTGGGCCTGTCGATCGCGCGCAGCATCCTGCGCGCGCATGGCGGCGACATCGTGCTGAGCAACCGGCCGGAGGGCGGTCTCTGTGCCAGCCTGTCCCTGCCGCGGCAGGGCTGATCCCGGGGTCAGGTTTTCGGGCGTGCGCTCATGTCGGTCTCGCCATCGGTCTCCGCTGTATGGCAGGACCTGCCCGTCATCCGGTGCATCACCACATGCAGGCCCAGGCAGGCCGCAAGCGGCAGCAGGATCCAGAGGTTGCCCGCAAGCCCTGTAAGGCTGGTGCCCGCAATCAGAAGGATGGCCAGCGGCGCCAGCATCGCCACGCAGCACGCAAGCATCCCCCATCGGGCCAGCCAAGAGGTGCCACCCGCCCGGGGCGCATGTCGTGGGGTCATGATCTCGTCCTTTCTCGTCAATGACATAGCGTTGGTTCGCCGCTTCCCGCGATGGCAGGTCAAGGATACATTTCGATACAAAACAGCGCCCGCGATGCCCTTGACCCTCCAGCGCTGGAAGGAGCCAACTGGCAGCCAACCGGACCCCCGGTAGACAACGGTTTTCACGGCTTCGGCCAGCGCGGCGAGAGACATATGAACAAGCTTGGTCTGGCAATTCTGGCCGTTCCCCTGGCGGGGCTCGGGTTTCTGGTCTGGAACATGCTGGCGCCCGCGCCCCAAAGCCATTCGATGACGCCGCCCGACACCAGCGCGCAGCAGCCGGGGGCGCCCCTGGCCGAGGTCACCCTGCCCACCGAATTGTCGCAGAATGCCCGGATCGGGCAGCGCGCCTTCGAGGCGAAATGCGCAGTCTGCCATGGCCAGAACGCCGCCGGTCAGAACGGCGTTGCGCCGCCGCTGGTGCATCCGATCTACCGGCCCGGCCACCACGCCGACGCGGCCTTTCTGATTGCCGCCCGCAACGGAGTGCGCGCGCATCACTGGAAGTTCGGCAACATGCCCCCGGTCGAGGGGATCACCGATGGCGAGGTGCAGATGATCACGCGCTACATCCGCGAGCTGCAGCAGGCCAACGGTATCGAATGACAATCGAATGACACCGGCCCTGTGGCGCCGGACATCTCAGAACATCAAGGCAAGAACATGTTGAGCAGACGTTCCTTTCTATGGGCATCGGGCGGGGTGGCCGCAATTGCGGCCCTGCCCGCAACGGCGATACGCGCCCAGACCGCCGCGCCCGAGCTGGTGGCACGGGTGAATCCGGTGCAGCTGCTGCCGTCGGGCTATCCGGAAACCTCGGTCTGGGGCTATGGCGGCCAGGCACCGGGGGCCGAGATCCGGGTGACGCAGGGCGCGCGGATCGCGCGCCGCTTCGTCAACCAGCTGCCGCAGGCCAGCTCGGTCCACTGGCACGGGCTGCGCGCGGAAAACGCGATGGATGGGGTCTCGGGCCTGACGCAGGATGCGGTGCCGCCGGGCGAGAGCTTTGACTATGATCTGGTGGCCGAGGATGCGGGTACCTTCTGGTATCACTCGCACAACCGCTCGGCCGAGCAGGTGGCGCGCGGGCTTTATGGGCCGCTGATCGTCGACGAGCCGACACCGCCGGATGTGGATCGCGATGTGACGCTGATGCTGGATGACTGGCGGATCGACCCCGAAACCGGCCAGATCGAAGACGATTTCGGTGCCACCCATGATCTGTCGCATGGCGGGCGTCTGGGCAATTACATCTCGACCAATGGCGAGGCCGCGTATCAGCTGCCGGTCAAGCGGCACGAGCGCCTGCGCCTGCGGATCGTCAACGCCGCCAATGCCCGGCTGTTCACGCTTGGCCTTCAGGGTCTGGACGGCTGGCTGATGGCCTATGACGGGATGCCGATCGCGACCCCCGAGGCGATACCCGAGACCTTTACCCTGGGTCCGGGCCAGCGGGTGGACCTGTTTGTGGATGTCATCGCCGACGCGGGTCAGGAGGCGCTGCTGGGCCGGGTGGATCAGCGCGGCGGCTTTGTTCAGGCGGCGTTTCCGGTATCGGGCGGTGCCAGCGTCAATCGCCGCCCCGCGCCCGCGCCGCTGCCGCCCAACCGGGCGCCGGATCTGGCCGGGCTGGATGAGGCCGCAACCCTGCGGCTGGAGATGAGCGGCGGTGCCATGGGTGGCATGCGCGACGCGATCTGGAAAGGCAGCAGCCGCAAGGCGGGCGATCTGATGGCCGAGGGTCAGTTCTGGGCCTTCAACGGGCTGGTCGGGATGACCGACACGCCCTTGGCCAGCCTGTCCCTGGGGCAGGTCGCGCGCATGACCGTGGTCAACGACACGGTCTTTGCCCATGCGATGCACCTGCACGGGATGCATTTCCGGGTACTGGCAGAGGACGGTACGCCCGGACCCCTGCGCGATACCTTGCTGACCATGCGCGGCGAAACTCATGAAATCGTCTTTGCCGCAGACAACCCGGGCCGCTGGGCCTTTCACTGTCACATGCTCAGCCACGCGGCCTCGGGCATGATGACCTGGATCGAGGTGACCGCATGAAACCCGTCTATCTGGCCGGCTCTGCCGTTGCGATCATTGCCCTTGCCGCGGTGATCTATGCCGCGCGCGCAACAACCGGGCCCGTGTCCGCGGGCGCGTCCACATCTGTGAGTGTGGTCAGCGATGCCACGCTGGCACAGGGAGAGACGCTCTATCAGGAGAACTGCGCCTCTTGCCACGGCAGGTCGCTCGAGGGGCAGCCGAACTGGCGCGAACCGGATGCGGATGGCCGCCTGCCGGCGCCTCCGCATGACGAGAGCGGGCATACCTGGCACCATCCAGACAGCATGCTGTTCGATTATACCAAGTTCGGCGGTCAGGCGACGCTGGCCGCGCTGGGGGTAGAGCTGGAAAGCGGCATGCCCGCCTTTGGCGAGCAACTGAGCGACGACCAGATCCGGTCGATCCTGGACTACATCAAATCGACCTGGCCCGCGCGCGTGCGTGCCGCCCAGGCCGAGCGGACCCGCGCCGACGAGGAGGCACGCAACCAATGACCCGAGCCAAGCAAATCATCCTTTGGGCCAGCCTCTCGGCGATGCCCTTGATCGCCCAGGCCAGCGAACGCAGCGACGACGAGATCAAGGCGCTGGTCTATCAGGCGATCCTGGAACGCCCCGAGATCATCCTGCAAGCGGTCGAACAGCTGCAACAGGCCGAAGAGGCGGCACAGGCGGCCTCGGCCCATGCGGCGCTGACCGAGAACCGTGACAGCCTGTTCAACGATCCCAACGCGCCGGTTCTGGGCAACCCCGAGGGCGATGTCACGGTGGTCGAATTCTTTGACTACAACTGCCCCTATTGCCGCCGCGCCATGGCCGAGGTTCAGGGTCTGGTCGACGCCGATCCGAATGTGCGGCTGGTCTATCGCGAATGGCCGATCCTGGGAGAGGGGTCCGATTTCGCCGCCCGCGCCGCACTGGCGGCGCGCCAGCAAGGCAAATACGAGGCGTTCCACTGGGCGCTGATGGGAATGTCGGGCAAGGCGAACGAGACCGGCGTGCTGCGGATCGCGCGCGAGGTCGGGCTGGATACCGAGCAGTTGCAGCGCGACATGGAGGCCCCCGAGGTCACCGCCCATATCGCGCAGTCCATGGCGCTGGCGCAGAAACTTGGGTTCAACGGCACCCCTTCCTTTGTGGTCGAGGACGCGCTGGTGCCCGGTTTCGTCGAGCAGTCGCAATTGCAGGATGCGGTCGATCGCGCGCGTAAGGCCGCGGCCAAGTAATCCGACCCCGAGACAGCGCGGCACCTTTCAGCCTTCCTCCAGCCGCGCCGCCGCCCCCGGTTCCCTTCCCGGGGGCGGCCCTGGCGAAAAAGGTAACCCTCTGTCGCAGAGGCAAGGCCTGGTTACATCGCGATACAAATCTCTTCCTGGCCGCGCTGGCGCTGCTTGAGATCACTCCCGATATCTGACCAAGCGGCAAGCCGATGCCGCCCGCTCAACCCCCGATCACAGGTGCCAAGTTGCAGAGCAGACCCGCGCACAGACCGTTTCCCAGCCGCTCCGTAACGGTCGCGCTGCTTGCGGCTCTGATGGTGGCGGCGGTGTTGGCGGTGGGATGGGCCGGGCTGGAACAGCAGAGTGTCGCGGCCTTGCTGGAACGCGCGGGACCCTTGGGGCCCATCGCCATTGTCGCGCTGATGACACTGGCCGTTGTGATCAGCCCCTTGCCCTCGGCCCCGATCGCGCTTGCCGCCGGTGCCGCCTATGGCCATGCGCTGGGGACCGGGCTGGTTCTGGCCGGCGCCATGGCAGGCGCCATGATCGCCTTTACCCTGGCGCGGTTGCTGGGGCGGGCATTTGTGGTGCGATGGGTCGGACCCATGTCCGACGCGGGCCTGCTCGGGTCGCAGAATTTTCTGACCTGGACCGTTTTGGTCAGCCGCCTGCTGCCTTTCGTGTCGTTCGACCTTGTCAGCTATGCCGCCGGCTTGTCGGCGCTGCGTCCCTGGCGGTTCGTTTTGGCGACCCTTGTCGGGATCGTGCCGGCCAGTTTCGGACTGGCCCATCTGGGCAGTGCGTTGCGCCAGCCCGCCGCGGGCGGTGCGGTCTGGCCTGTTCTGGCGCTCGGCCTTCTGACCGGCCTGCCTGTGGCCTGGGCGGTATGGCGGTCCCGGCGCGCGCCCGGACCTGCCGGCGCGAGCGGGTCACCTGCTCAATCAACCAAGATGCCAAGGAGGCTCTGATGATGCTCATTCTCTATACCCTGCTGTTGTCTCCGCTTGTCGGGCTGTGCCTGCGCCGCGTGGCGCGGCGCCAGCTGGTCCGCATCGAACATCCGACCTTGAAAGGAGCACGGTCATGAGCGCTTCGCGTATTCTCACCGCCTTTGGTCTGACCGGCGCCTTGGTCACCGCAGGGGTCGCGCAGGCGGGGATTGTCTATATCCCCGAAGGCAGCGCCGATTCCGTTCTGATGGTCGAAAGCGAGACAGGCCAGCCGGTTGGGCGGATCTCGGGTGTCGAGGCGGTGCACGGATTGGCCGGTGCGCCGGGCACCCCGTATCTGGTGGCGGGCAGCTACAGCGAGATCGACCCGGAAAGTGCTGCGCAGACGGCCAGGCCCGAAGGCGTCAGCCAGGCCGATCACA
Source organism: Ruegeria pomeroyi DSS-3 (assembly GCF_000011965.2). NCBI lineage: Bacteria > Pseudomonadati > Pseudomonadota > Alphaproteobacteria > Rhodobacterales > Roseobacteraceae > Ruegeria > Ruegeria pomeroyi. The sequence goes on from NC_006569.1 coordinate 406,450, forward strand.
ACGCCCACCATGCCAAACCCGCCAAGGCCGCGATGCCGACCGACAAGGGGCTGAGCCTTGTCTCCGTGATCGACGCCGGGACGGGCGAGGTGGTGCGGCGGATCGAGGTGCCGGGCGCGGTGCACCACACCGCCGTATCGCCCGATGGCCGCTGGGCCATGGCAACCCATCCAGGCGGCGATGGCGTGTCGCTGATCGACCTGTCCACACTGGAATATGCCGGTTTCATCGCAACCGGACCGATGCCCAATTACGTGTCCTTCAGCCCCGACAACAGCCGCGCCTATGTCAGCAATGCCGGCAACGGGACGCTCAGCGAACTGGACCTCGACCGGCGCATCCTGTCGCGCAACCTGCTGGCCGGTGAAGGGCCCGAACATTTCGCCCTGTCCCGCGATGGCGCCACCGTGTTTGTGGCCGATGCCGAGGCGGGCAGGGTGCTGCGGCTGGACATCGCCTCGGGCGCCGAAACCGCGAGCTACGGGTTCGGGGCCGAGTTGCACGGGCTCGACCTGTCCGAGCGCGAGGACACCCTGTTTGTCGCCGTCAAGGGCGCCGATCAGGTTGCCGCGGTCGATCTGGCCTCGGGTGCTGTCCGCCTGCAAGAGCTTGCCCCGGCGCCCTATCACCTGACCGTGGCCGATGGCGGCGAAACGCTTTTTGTCAGCAGCCGCGAGGCCTCGATGGTCTGGGCCGTCGATCAGGTCTCTCTCCGGGTGACGGCAGAGATCGGGATCGAGGGCGAAGGCCACCAGATGGTCGTTCTGCCATAGCGCGGGCGCAGCCGCCCGCAAGATTGCCAAGCACGTAACCGATAAACGGATCCAGCATGGAACATTCCGCCCACAGCCACCCCACGCCCGACACTCCGGACATATTTACCTGCCCGATGCATCCCGAGGTGCGGCAATCGGCTCCCGGGAGCTGCCCGAAATGCGGCATGACGCTCGTTTCGGAACAGGCGGCCGCGCTCCATGCCCAGTGCCACGGTCAGGGGCATGGCCCTGGGCACGGCGGCACGGACGAACCCGGCGGGAAATACGACAGTGTGCCCGCCGGCTGGACGGGCAGTGTCTATACCTGTCCGATGCACCCGCAGGTGCGCCAGACCGATCCGGGTTCCTGCCCGCTCTGCGGCATGGGGCTGGAACTGGACAGCGTGGCGTCGGCCGATGACGGCCCCAACCCGGAACTGGTGGATTTCACCCGCCGGTTCCGGGTGGGCGCGGTGCTGACGCTTCCGTTGCTGGTTCTGACCATGGGGCCCTATCTGGGCTTTCCAGAAGTGCGCACGCTGTTTGGCGAACGCATGACGCTGTGGATCGAACTGGTTCTGGGCACACCGGTCGTCTGGTGGTGCGGTTGGCCGTTCATGATGCGGGGCTGGACCTCGTTTAGAACCCGGCATCTGAACATGTTCTCGCTGATCGCGATGGGGGTGCTGGCGGCATGGCTGTTCAGCGTCGCCGCGGTGTTGTGGCCGCAGGTCTTCCCCGACGGATTCCGCGACGCCGAGGGCAATGTCGGCGTCTATTTCGAGGCGGCGGCAGTCATCGTCACCCTGGTTCTGCTGGGTCAGGTGATGGAGTTGCGCGCCCGCGAGGGTACCGGCAAGGCGATCCGCGCGCTTCTGGACATGGCGGCCAAGACCGCGCGGGTGATCCGCGACGATGGCCGCGAAGAGGAGATCCCGCTGGACGCGGTTCAGCGGGGCGACCGGCTGCGGGTGCGTCCCGGCGACAAGGTGCCGGTGGACGGAGTGGTGACCGAGGGCCGCTCCTCGGTCGATGAAAGCATGATCACCGGCGAGCCGGTCCCGGTTGAAAAGGTGGCGGGCGACAGGCTGACCGGGGCCACCATCAACGGCACCGGCAGCCTGGTGATGGAGGCGACGCGGGTCGGCGCCGACACGATGCTGAGCCAGATCGTCGAGATGGTGTCGAATGCGCAGCGTTCGCGCGCGCCGATCCAGAAATACGCCGATCAGGTGGCCGGGATGTTCGTGCCTGCCGTGATCGTGATCGCGGCGCTGGCCTTTGTCGGCTGGGCGTTCTGGGGTCCGGCGCCGGCGCTGTCCTATGCGCTGGTCGCGGCGGTGGCGGTGCTGATCATCGCCTGTCCCTGCGCCCTCGGCTTGGCCACGCCGATGTCGATCATGACCGCCACCGGGCGCGGCGCACAGGCGGGCGTGCTGATCAAGAACGCCGAGGCGCTGGAACGGTTCGAAAAGGTCGACACGCTGATCGTGGACAAGACCGGCACGCTGACCATGGGCAAACCGCGTCTGGTGGCGGTCCTGCCCGAGGCGGGCCATGACGAGGGTGAGGTGCTGCGGCTGGCGGCAACGCTGGAGAAAGGGTCGGAACACCCCTTGGCCGAGGCCATCGTGGCCGGGGCCGAGGAGCGCGGCGTCGCCCTTGGTACGGCGACTGATTTCGAGGCGGTCACCGGCAAGGGTGTCACCGGCACAGTTGACGGCAAGGCGGTTGCCCTGGGCAATCGCAAGCTGGTCGAGGATCTGGGCCTGGATGCGGGCAATCTGGCCGAAACCGCCAATACCCGCCGGGACGAGGGCGAAACCGTGATGTTCGTGGTGGTCGAGGGCGCGCTGGCCGGGTTGGTCGCCGTCTCGGACCCGGTCAAGGAGACCACGCCCGCCGCGCTGAAGGCCCTGCACGAACTGGGCTTTCGCATCATCATGGCAACCGGCGACAACGAACGCACCGCCAAGGCCGTCGCCGCGCGGCTGGGCATCGACGAGATCCGCGCCGACGTGCTGCCCGAGGACAAGGCCCGCATCGTGCGCGAGCTTCAGGCCGAGGGGCGCAAGGTGGCGATGGCGGGCGACGGGGTGAACGACGCCCCGGCGCTGGCGCAGGCCGATGTCGGCATCGCGATGGGCACCGGGGCCGATGTGGCCATCGAAAGCGCGGGTATCACCCTGGTCAAGGGCAATCTGGACGGCATCGTCCGGGCCCGGCGGCTGGCCCGCGCCACGATGCGCAACATCCGGCAGAACCTGTTCTTTGCGCTGATCTACAACGCCTCCGGCGTGCCGGTGGCGGCGGGGCTGCTGTATCCGTTCTTCGGCATCCTGATCAGCCCGATGTTCGCCGCCTTTGCGATGAGCGCCTCGTCGATCTCGGTGGTGCTGAACGCGCTTCGCCTGCGCGGGACCCGGATCTGAGGCGGTGGGGTTGAAACAGGGCTGATCCGATGACCAGAACACCACAGACCCATGAGGCCGCGCCCGGGGGCGCGGGCAGCATCAGCCTGACCAACGCGGTTGCCATGGGCACCGGGGTGATGATCGGGGCGGGGATATTTGCCCTGACCGGACAGATCGCCGGTCTTGCAGGGCCTTTGTTCCCGCTCTCTTTCGTGCTGGGCGCGGTGGTGACGATGTTCAGCGCCTACAGCTATATCGTGATGTCGAACACCTGGCCCTCGTCCGGCGGTATCGCGATGATCCTGACCAAGGCCTATGGCCCCGGTGCCGTGGCGGCGGCGGCCTCGGTGCTGATGGCGCTGTCGATGGTCATCAACGAAAGCCTGGTGGCGCGCACCTTTGCCACCTATGCACTGCGCCCCTTTGGCATTCAGGACGGGCCGCTGGTGCCCGCGATTGGCGTTGCGCTGATCGTGATGGCCTATCTGGTCAACGTCTCGGGCAATCGCGCGGTGGGGCTGTGGTCACTGGTGATGTCGGCGGTCAAGATCGGCGGTATCGCGCTGTTCGGCATCGCCGCCCTGTGGGCCAGCGGTATCGAGAACTGGTCACCCGCCGCGCGATTGTCGCAAAACGGGATCACAGGTTTTGCCGCCTCGGTGGCGCTGTCGATCCTGGCGTTCAAGGGGTTCACGACGATCACCAACAGCGGTGGCGAAATCACCGATCCCAGGCGCAATGTCGGGCGGACGATCCTGCTTTCGATCGCGGTCTGTGTTGTCGTCTACCTGCTGGTGGCGCTGGCGGTCGGCTCGGCATTGACGCCCGTGCAAATCCAGCAGGCGCGCGATTATGCCCTGGCAGAGGCGGCGCAGCCGGTGCTGGGCCAGACCGGGTTCTATCTGACGGTGGCGCTTGCCATGGTGGCCACCGCATCGGGCCTGATCGCCAGCGTCTTTGCGGTGTCGCGCATGCTGACCATGCTGACCGAGATGAAGATGATCCCGCACAGCCACTTTGGCATGCCCGGCGGCATCCGCTCCCATATGCTGATCTATACGGTTGTGATCGCCGGTGCCCTGACCGTGTTGTTCGATCTGGGCCGGATCGCCTCGCTGGGCGCTTTCTTCTATCTGGTGATGGATATGGTGGTGCATTGGGGTGTGTGGAAGAACCTGCGGCATCGGATCGGCGCACGGGGCTGGGTCATCCTGACCGCACTGACACTGGACGCCGCTGTACTGGCCGCCTTCACGCTGTTCAAATGGCGTGCCGATCCCACTATCGTCATCGTTGCCCTTGTCACCATGCTGGCCGCCCTGCTGGCCGAGCGGCTGTATCTCGGCGGGTTCGTATCAGATGGTGGCGAGGGCAAACACACAGGACATCGCTAAGCCCGGTCCGGCTCTGGTGTGCCGTCAACCGGGGCGCCGTGCCGTTCGATCAGAAAGCCCAGCACCGCGCGATAGCGGATGCGGGTATCCTCGAGCTGTTGATAGTAGCGGAACAGCTCTTTCAGCGGCGCCGAGAAGTCCTTGTGCGCGGCCAGCACCGCAATCAGGGCGCCCAGGGTAATCCGCTCTTCGATCACGAAGTAGCCACCCAGCGAGTAGAACAGGAACGGTGTCAGCGCGGTCAGGAAGTTGTTGAGCGCCTTGGCCAGGAATTTGACCCTGTGGATGCGATAGCGGATCCGCTCCAGTTCTCGCAATGAGGCGGCAGTCTGCCGGATGTGCTCGAGCCCGTTTTGCTCGGGCGACAATTGCCCGGTCAGGCCGCGGGTGAGAACCCGCATGGCCCGGATGCGTTCGCGGCTGAGCCGGTTCACGATCCGTTGCAGATAGGGCAACAGCACCAGCTGCACAGGTAGAACCGTAAGCGCCGCGGCGCCCAGGATCGGGTCCTGCAGGAACATGAACAGGAGGATGGTCAGCAGGGTTCCGCCCTGGGTCACCGGCAGCGCGATCAGATCGGCGGCAAAACCTCCGATCGGCTCCACCTCGGCACCCAGGACCTGCACGATCTCGCTTTGGCGCTGGTGCGGAGGCCGCTGCCGCCAGTGCCGGTAGATCAGCAGCCGCACCCGCCTGAGCAGGTGTTCGGCAACCCGGCCCTTGCGCGTGTTCAGCATGTACTTGCCCAGACCGTTCAGCGAGATGGCCGCAAGATAGATGGCGCTGAACAGGCCCAGCATCTGCATCTGATTGAGGGAGACGCCGTAAATCTCGGCCGGACCCGCCGAGGGTTCGAGCACGTTGTTGACGATCTGCTTGGGCATCTCCAGCGAAAGGTAGAGCGGCGGCATCAGCGACAGGCTGAGCAGCAACAGACCCGCCTGCTGGCGCCGGGCGCCGCGCAGGATCTGCCTCAGCAGGTTCCGTTCCAGACCGCCGATGCGCGGCGGGGTCCGGCGCCTTGGGCCGCGTTGCTCGCGGTTGCGGCGCAGCTGCCGCAACCCTTGGAACACCAGCGCCAGCAGCGACACAAGCAAGAGCGAGGGGGCAAGCACCAGGATCAGGTGCATCAGCGGATGCACCCATGCCGGGGCGCCGCTGTCGTAATCCGTTCCCAACCACCCGGCGGCCCAATGCGCCAGCGTGTGAAGTTCCGGGAACCAAGAACCAGTCATCGTCGGAGAATTTCCAGAAAAAGCGCGGCAATCCCTTTGAATTGCCGCGCAGGTGGGCGCCTTGTTCTGTTGAGTGGTGAGGCGCCGGGAGGTTAGTTGACCGCGACCTTGCCGAACATGCCGGATTCGTAGTGACCGGGGATCAGGCAGGCGACTTCGAAGGTGCCGGGATTGCCGAAGGTCCAGATGATCTCGCCCTTCTTGCCCGGTTCCAGGGTGATCGCATTGGGGCTCTGGTGCGATTCCATCTGCTGCGACATGGCCTCTTTGTGCATGGCATTGCGCTCGACGGTATCGAGGATGAACTCATGTTCCAGTTCGCCCTTGTTGGTCACCATGAAGCGGATGGTTTCGCCTTTCTTGATGTCGAAATCCTTCGGGGTATAGATCATTTCGCCGTCGTCGGTTTCGCTCATCGTGACCTTGATCGTGCGGTTCACCTGGCTGGCCTGACCGGGCATGCCGGTTTCCATCATGCCCGCGTGGCCGCCGCCACTGTCATGGCCTTGGCCCTGGCTCTGCTCGCTGTGACCAGAGGGGCCCGCGATGGCGACACTGGCGCTGATTGCGGTTACGAGGGAAACGATGAGAAGGTTTTTCATGGGTAGCTCCTGTCAGGATTGAGGATGGTAGATACCAGCGGCGCGGCGAGGTTCGGGCCGGCCACGCCGCTGGAGACCGGGCCGGCCGCAGCCCGCCCGGGGGTTCGGTCAGAACATCAGTCTGGTTCCGAACACGACCGAGAACGCGCCGTTCTCGTCGCCCGCGGCGCGGATCATATCCGCGGTGCCGCCATAGGACCGTTCGTAGTTCACCCCGATATAGGGGGACACGGCCCGGTCGATCAGGTCGTAGCTGAGCCGCAGGCCCGCTTCGAGCGTGACACCGCCCGCCGCCTGGTTGTAGATCGGGTCATCCTGCAACGGCAGCGTCAGTTCCAGGCTGGGGGTCAGGGTCAGCCTGTTGGTCAGCATTGCCTCGTATTCGCCTTCGAAGCGAAAGAAGGAATTGTCCGACAGGTACAGGTCGGCGTCGATCTCGAACCATTGCGGGGCCAGGCCCTTGAGGCCCAGAACCGCGTTGTAACGGTCAGGCAGGCCGTCTGGCGTGCTTGCCTGCACCCCGACCACCGCATCGAAGAAGGTCGAGACCGGGAATTGCAGGCGCAGCTGGTTTTCGAGTGTCTCGAACCCGCCGGCGCCTTGAACCCGTTCGCCTTCGCTGCGCCAGACGAGTTTCAGCTCGTCAGTGCCGATCAGGGCGTCGAAATCCCAGACGAAGCTGTCTTCGCTATCTCCCTGCCGGTATTCCAACTGTTCGGCCTGGAACCCGTAGATCAGCTGTTCTGCCTGCGCCGGAAGCGCCCAGGCCATCGCCATCGCCCCGGCAAGGGCGGCATTGCGCGTCTTGTTCATCTTTGTGTCTCTTTCCTTGGGGGAGCGCATCAGGCGGGGCCGCCTTGGATCACGACCTTGCGGAACATGCCCGCGTCGGCGTGATAGGACAGGTGGCAGTGAAAGGCCCATTGGCCGGTCACATCGACCTCGGTCTCAGTATAGACGGTGGTGCCCGGCGCGACGCTGACCGTGTGTTTGATCGGGTCGTACTGGCCCTTGCCGGTATCCAGGATCGACCACATGCCATGCAGGTGCATCGGGTGGGACATCATGGTTTCATTGACGAATTTGAACCGCACCCGCTCGCCGTACTTCAGCACGATCGGCTCTGCCTCGGACAGTTTCTTGCCGTTGATCGACCAGATGTAGCGTTCCATGTTGCCGGTCAGGCGCAGCTCGATCTCGCGGGTGGCGGGGCGATCCTTGTAGAGCGGTTTGCGCGCCGTCAGGTCGTCATAGCTGAGGAACTTGCCGCCATTGGCCGCCTTCGGGGTCAGCCCGCTGCCGGGGGCGTAGAACGGGTCGCCCTGGCCCTTGGCATTGGCCATCGCGGAATGATCCATGCCCGCCATCGAGTTGCCGGACCCGGTCATCCTGGAGTGATCCATACCGGCCATCGGCTTGTCCGCGCCGGTCATGGTGGAGTGGTCCATCGGCGCGGCCTTGGCCTGAGGCGCCGGCGCGGCATGACCCATCTGGCTGTGATCCATACCGGCCATCGGTTGGTCCGTGCCGGTCATGGCAGAGTGATCCATCGGCGCGGCCTCGGCCTTGGGGGCCGGTGCGGCGTGGCCCATCTGGCTGTGGTCCATGCCCTCCATCGGTTGCGGTTTGGGCTGCATGTTCATCTGGCTGTGATCCATGCCGCTCATGTCGTCGAGAGGTTTGGCGGCGCTTTGCATGACATGGCCTTCCATGCCCATGCTGCCCATCATGCCGCTCATGTCGGCCATGGTCAGGCGCGGTTTTTCCCGCAGCGGCGGCACCGGTCCGGCCATGCCTTCGCGCGGGGCCAGGGTGCCGCGCACCAGGGCCGTGCGGCCCATCGATTCAGCCACGATGCTGTAGACGCGGTTTTCCTTGGGCTGCACGATCACGTCATAGGTTTCGGCCACCGAGATCCGCAGTTCGTCCACCGTGACCGGCTTGACATCATTGCCGTCGGCCTGAACTACGGTCATCTTGAGGCCCGGGATCCGCACGTCGAAATAGGCCATTGCCGAGGAGTTGATCAGCCGCAGCCGCACCTTTTCGCCCGGCTTGAACAGGCCGGTCCAGTTCTGCTCGGTGCTTTCTCCGTTGATCATGGGGGTGAATCCCTGGACGTCCTCGACATCCGTGGGCATCATCCGCATCCGGCCCCACATCTTGCGGTCTTCCAGCGCCGCCTTGAGGCCGATATCGCCCGAATCCTTGATCAGGTCCTGCAATGTACGCTGCGAGCGGTTGTAGTAATCCGCCGACATTTTCAGGTTGCGCATGATCCGCTTGCCGCGCTGCGGGTGGGTGTCGGTCAGTTGCACCACATAATCGCGGTTGGCGCGGATGCGCTCTCCGCCCTTGGGCTCGATCACGATGGCGCCATAGGCCCCGTCCGGTTCCTGGAAACCCGAATGGCTGTGAAACCAATAGGTTCCGGCCTGGACGATCGGAAAGTTATAGGTAAAGGTCTCGCCCGGCTTGATGCCGTCAAAGCTGATCTTTGGCACCCCGTCCTGGTCAAAGGGCAGGATCAGCCCGTGCCAGTGGATCGAGGTATCCTCGCGCAGGTTGTTGGTCACGTTCAGCGTGACCTTTTCACCCTCCTTGAAGCGCAGGATCGTCGGGGTCTGGCTGTTGTTATAGCCGATCCCGTTCTTGCGGAAGTTTCCTGCGTCGATTCGGATCTTGTCCACTGTTATGTCATAGGTTCCCGCTTGTGCCGCCGTCGCCGCGGACAGCAAGAGGGTGGCGCCGGCAAGGGCCGCGCGCCAAGCTGAGATGTGAGGCATCGTCAATCCTTTGGTCGATTGTGAGAGTGCAAGTTGCGCCGCCGCAGGCATCTGCAGGCCCGCGCCAGAACGCGGAACCGGGTGCTGATGTCGGGGTCACACGAGATCGGGCGCGAGACGGCTTGCAGGGTAGGCAGGCCACCGGACGCAAGGCGTGCGGTGTGGCCGGGTCAGGCGCCGGTGGTGTGCACCTTGGGAGGTGGAAGAGGCGCCTCGAGCGCCATCGATGCCGGAGCACGGTCGTTGAGAGAGAAGGTCACGTTACTGGCGGCTCCGGCAAGGGCGACCCTGTCCCGGGGAAGCATCGCCACCGGCACTTCGCAAGCGGCGATCTTGTGGCAGGAGCTGACACCGGTGTGGTTGTGCGCGTCCGCCGTCTGATGCTGAGCAGCCATATCGGGACTGCCCCGATGGTCGATCTCGGCGGTCAAAGGCGCGAAAAACGCGGACAGCGTCAGCAGCAGCGCCAACGCAAGGGATGTCCACATTTTTTCCGCCCGCTGGCGCATCAGGACCGCTCCTACGATTATCCTGACTGACTAGGTAAATGGCAGTATCGGACAACTCAAGGATACGTATTGATACATTTGAGACAGAGGGTCGGACGCCCGGCCATTGATGAAACCGGGTCCCGCTGCCAACCGCCGGCGCGGTGGCTTATCCACCCGAGTCCAGGCCTTTGGCGGGGTCATAGGTTCCCGCCCTCAGCCGGGCGCTGTCTTCGAGCATGGAGGCAATCGCCGCCAGGCTGACCAGAAAGCCCGAGATCGGGACAATGGCGACGGCGTATTTCTTTGGCATGTAATTCGGCTTGAAGACCAACTTGCCGTCCTCCCATGCGAAATACCACATCTCCCAGTATTTGCCGCCCATGGTGGTCACGGCCTCGACCCCCCAGATGATCATCACGAGGCCAAGCGCGAAGATGACCAGGGTCCAGAATTGCTGCACAAGGAAGGCCCATTTCAGCGGAAGCCGGGTATAGATCAGGTCCAGCGCGATGTGGTCCTTGTCGCGCACCGTCAGCGCAAGGGCAAAGAAAACCAGCCAGATATTGCTGAGAACCGTCAACAGATCGCCCCAGACCGGCGGGTTCTCGAACACATAGCGCATCACCACGGTATAGACGGTGAAGGCCACCATCATCAGCAGCAGCACGGCGCAGAAGGCGGTCAGGATCATTCTTATGGCGCGATCAACGAGCCTTGTGATGGTCAGCATGGCCTGGCTCCACCGGAAGAGAGAGAGGTTGGGCCCATCGCGTCTGGGCGCATGACCGGGATGCGGGCGGCGGCGCGCATCAGTTCACGAACCCGAAGGCGCGCGGCAGATACATGGTGATCTCGGGCACCACGATCAGGACAAACAACAGGGCGAACAACGCCACCAGATAGGGCAGCATTGCCAGGGCGACCTTTTCCAGGCGAACCTCGGCGATGGCCCCGGCGGTGAAGAAGGCGACGCCGACCGGGGGTGTGACCGAGCCGATCAGAAATCCGACGACCACGACCAGAGCCGCCTGCACATCGGAGTATCCGGCCTTGACCATGACATCGACCAGGACCGGCCCGACAACGATGATATTCGCCGCCGAGTCCATGACCATGCCAAGCAGGCAGATGAACATCACCAGAACCAGCGCGAACATCAGCGGGTTGTAGGTGTAGCTCAGCAGCCAGTCCTCGAGCTGGTTGATCGCCCCCATCGATGTCAGCAGCCAGCTGAACGGTCCCGAGGCGGCAATGATGATGAACACCATGGCAGAGTTGCGGAAGGCACGGACAAAGGCGCTTTTGCAGTTGTTCCAGGTGATCGTGCGATAGACGAACAGCCCGACAAACAGGGCGATTGTCGCGGTCAGTGCCCCCGCCTCCACCACACCGGCGATCCCGAATACGACCGAGCCGACCAGCACGATGGGAATGAGCAGCGCCAAAGAGGATTTATAGGTGGCAACGGCGATGGCCTTTGGGCTGAAGGCTTCGGCGCTGCGTTCGAACCCGTTCCGCTTGGCGATGATATGGTTGATGATCATCAGCAGCAGCCCGATCATGATGCCCGGCACGATGCCGCCCGCGAACAGGGCGCCGACGGAAACCCCGCTGGCATTGGCGAGCACGATCATCATGATCGACGGCGGGATGATGCCGCCGATGGTCGAACTGACTGCGGTGATCGCCGCCGCGAAGGCCGGCGGGTAACCGGCCCGTTTCATGGCCGGAACCAGCAACGAGCCGACGGTTGCGGTGTCGGCCACGACCGAGCCGTTCATGCCGGCGAAGAACATGCTTACCAGCACGTTGACCTGGGCCAGGCTGCCACGCATCCGCCCGATCATCTTGCGGCTCAGATCGACAAGGCGATCCGTTATGGTGGCGCTGGTCATCAACTCGCCGGTCAGCATGAAGAACGGGATCGCCGTGAGCGGGACCGAGTCGATGGCGCTGAACATCTGGCTGGGGATGAGGATCATCGGCGCCGCATCGGTGATCAGGATGTAGACCACAGGGATCAGGATCAGGGTGAAGCCAATCGGGGCACCCAGAAGGATCAGCAGCACCAGAACGGTCAGAAGTAGGATGCTTTCCATTAATCTTGTGACCCTAACGCGATCCGCGGTTTGAACGATTTCAGCCGACGGAAGCGGCGCGAGACAGCCGCTCGCGCCCCTTCATCCTTGCACGTGCTGGCCAAGCTACAAAGCGCCTGCCGCTTTGAGCTGGTCGATGAAATCGGTCATCCCCTGCTCTTCGAGCACGCGGATCGCCGTTTCGGGATCGAATGTGCCCTTGGCGTTGATCCAGGCATCGATCGCCCCGGCACGCCAGAGCGCCAGCTCCTCGTCGGTGGGCATGTACCACTCGGTGATCTCGGCCTTGATGGCGGTCTCGCCTGCCGCAACCCATTCGCGGTCCAGTTCCTGGACCCGCTGACCAAAGGCCGCCGCCGCCTGGTGCAGCCAGTCGCGTTCCTGATCGGACAGCGCATCGTATTGGCGCTTGTCGATCGACAGCTGGTTGCCGGACCAGGAACCGCCGATCTGGGTATAGTATTTCGCCACTTCGTGGAGCTTGGCGATATGCTGCCACGGCGTGGCGACATACTGGCCCGAGACAACCCCGGTTTGCAGCCCCTGATAAAGCTGGGTCCAGTCATAGGGCACCGGCACCGCGCCCCAGTTCTTGATCAGCGTGTATTCGATCGGGCTTTTGGTGACGCGCCACTTGATGCCTTCCATGTCAGCCGGGACATGGACCGGGCGCAGCGCATTGCCAAGCTGGCGGAAGCCGCCGCTGGAATACACCGTCAGGCAGACATGGCCCGCTTCCTCGGCGGCGATTTCACACTGCTTCTGCGCCAGCCATTCGGCAGAAATACGGTCGGCGTCCTCGATGCTCTTGAAGATATAGGGCAGGTCGAAAATCGCCAGAGAGGTGCCGAAGCTGCCGAAATTCGCGGTAGAGCTTGTCCAGAGCGCAAGCAGCCCCTGGTTTGCCTGCTCGCCGCAGGTCTGTTCGCCGCACAGCGAGCCCCTGTAATGCGGCTCGATCGTCATCTGGCCGCCCGAAACCTCCTCCAGTGTCGGGATCAGCGCCTCGGCGATGGCGTCGCCGATCGGCATGCCCAACTGGCCGACGGTGCCCAGTTTCAGAACCGTTTCCCCGGTGGCGGATTGCGCGAACAAGGCTGCGGCCGAAGCGAGGCAGAATGTCCTTAGCGCGGACTCAATTTTCATGAGCTTCATCTCCTGTTGAATGGGTTTTTCTTGGCGGCATCTTTCACCTCGGCCCCGCACCGCGAAAGTGACAGATCGTTTGAAAACGGGTGACAGATGGGTTTGCGCCTGACAGGCTGGCCCGACCTCAAGTAGGCTTTGATGCAGGTTTGGGGCATGGATTTGGAGCTGGCACGTGAGTTCGACCACACCACGGTTTCTCAAGCTTCCAGAGGCATCCAGTCTCAGCCTGCGCGATCAGATTTGCGAGGTTGTGAGCGCAGCGATCATGTCGGACGCGCTCGCATATGACCGCCCGCTGCCGTCTTGCCGGGAGCTTGCGGAACAGTTTTCGGTATCCCGCAACACGGTTTTTGCAGCCTACAACCGATTGGTCGACCTGGAGTTTCTGGTGTCGCGCGACCGGTCCGGATACTTCGTCAATCCGCAGATGGCCCTTGCGCAGAAGCCCGAAACCGACACGCGCTCTGCGCTGGCAGAGCCGGTGCCATGCCCGGTCGCGTTTCCGGCCAGCAACCTGATGCCGGTGGTCAATCCGCTGGATTGGAACGCCTATCCCTATCCGTTCATCTACAATCAGATCGACCCCGACCTGTTCCCGGTGGATGGGTGGCGCGAATGCACAAGACAGGCTTTGGGTCGACGCAACCTTCTGGACTGGGCCAGCGATTCCGTCGAAAGCGACAGTCCGCGCCTTGTGCAGCAGCTGCGCCAGCGCCTGCTGAACACGCGCGGCATCTATGTCGAAGACGACGAAATCCTGGTCACGCTGGGGTCGCAGAACGCGCTGTTCCTGCTAGGAACGATCTTTGCCAAATTCGGCAAACCCATCGCTCTTGAGGATCCCGGCTTTTTCGGCGCCCGCAACGCGTTTCGCCTTGCCGGTAGCGAGTTGGTCGGGGTGCCGGTCGATGGCGATGGTCTGATCCCTGCGGAAATCCCAGAAGGCTGCCAGCTGATCTTCACCACGCCCAGCCACCAGTTTCCAACGATGGTGACCATGAGTCAGACCCGGCGCGAGGAATTGCTGGAAGCGGCTGAACGCAGGGATTTCCTGATCATCGAGGATGATTACGAGGCCGAGATGAACTATGTCTCGAAATCCTCGCCATCGATGCGGTCGATGGATCGGAACGGCCGGGTGATCTATGTCGGCAGCCTGTCCAAGACCCTGTCACCGGGTATTCGGCTGGGGTTCATCGTCGCCCATCGCGACATCATCCGCGAAGCGCGCGTCGCGCGGGGTGTGATGATGCGCCACCCGCCGACAATCGTTCAGGAGATCGTGGCCCTGTTTTTCCAGCTGGGCCATTACGATGCCCATCTCCGCAATATCGAACGGCGCTACAAGAAGCGCTGGCATGCCATGAACAACGCCCTGTCCCGGCATCTGGGGATGCTGGAGCGCACCGAATCCGAAGGCGGCACCTCGTTCTGGCTGACCGGGCCGGAAGGGTTCGACGCCTCGGCGCTGGCCCGGCGGTTGCGGGGCAAGGGCGTGCTGATCGACCGGGGGCAGGACTATTACCTGAACTGCAATGACAAGCGCAGTTTCCGGCTGGGCTTTGCCTATGTGCCGTTGTCCAAGCTTGAACAGGGTATCAAGATCATCGCGGACGAGGTCTGGGCATTGCTGTGATGTCCCTGAGGTGCAGTTGGCGGCATCTGTCCCTTCGAATTGCACCACCTGTCTCTCGCCGATTCCGGGCTTTGCCAGTTATCTGAGCGGAACCTCTCCCTGGCCGCAGGGTGTTGGATCCAAGTCAACGAGATCAGGGAAACGGGTTTTGAAAGATCATGTTGCCAGCAATCCGAACGTGTCCCCGTTCCGGTTTCATGTTCCCGATGACGTCCTGGAAAGCATCCGCAGCCGTGTTGCGGCCTATCCCTGGCATGAGATGCCCGATGACGGCGGCTGGGATTACGGCACCAACATGGACTATCTCAAGGAGCTTTGCGCCTATTGGGTGGACGGGTTCGACTGGCGTGCGCAAGAGGCGCGCCTCAACGCGTTTTCCAACCACACTGCCAAGGTCGACGGGATCGACATGCATTTCCTTTACGAACCCGGCAGCGGCCCCGACCCCTTGCCGCTGATGATCAGCCATGGCTGGCCGGGATCGGTGGCCGAGTTCTTCGAGATCATCGAGCCGCTGGCGCATCCCGAACGCTTTGGCGGGGATATCGCGGACGCATTCACCGTCATCGCGCCATCGTTGCCGGGATTTGCGTTTTCCACCCGCCCGCCACGGCCCTGGGGGCCTCGCCGGATGGCGGGGGCAATCAACGCTCTCATGACCGAAGTGCTGGGGTTCGACGGCTATCTGGCGCAGGGCGGCGACTGGGGCGGCGCGATCTGTTCCTGGTTGGGTTTCGAACACGCACCGGCCTGTTCGGCCATCCATATCAACGTGCTGACGATGCGCCACCCGGATGGCCCCCAAACGCCCGAGGAAGTGGCCTGGGACGCGCAGTTCGAATGCGATCAGATCATGCAAAACGGCTATCGCACCCAGCAGGCGACCCGGCCGCAGACTCTCAGCTATGCGATGATGGACAGCCCTGTTGGTGTCGCCGCTTGGCTGGTGGAAAAGTTCCATGATTGGTCCGACATCCCGGTCGGTGACATCGAGAGCGCCCATTCCAAGGACGAGCTGCTGACCAACATCATGATCTATGTCACGACACGCTGCTTCAACTCGGCCTCCTGGATCTACTACGGGCGGCGCGAGGAAGGCGGGCGTATCCTGTCGCCCGAGGGTCGACGGGTCGAGGTGCCGACCGGCTGTGCCGTGTTCCCAAGGGAGATGCTGCGCTGGCCGCCGCGCTCCTACGCCGAGCGCCTCTATAACATCCAGCATTGGACCGAGATGCCCCGGGGCGGTCATTTCGCCGCGATGGAACAGCCCGGCATGCTGGTTGATGACATTCGCGCATTTGCCCGAACCCTGCGCCGTTGAGAAAGATGGAGAGACCCCGATGACCCTGTCGCATGCCGAATACCGGTCCATTGCCGCCACGCTGGAACCAAACGGAATGGCCTTTATCGACGGCGCATTCTGTGCCGCTGCGGATGGCGACAGTTTCGAGACGATCAACCCGGCGACGGGCGAGATTCTGGCCCGAGTCGCCCATTGCAAGGCAGCGGATGTCGACCGGGCGGTGGCCGCGGCCCGCCGTGTCTTCAATGACGGGACATGGTCGCGCGCGGAGCCCGAAGCGCGCAAAGAGGTCTTGCTGAAGGTCGCCGATCTGGTGCGCAAACACAGCGACGAACTGGCGGTGCTTGAAAGTCTCGACACCGGCAAGACCATCACCGACTGCCTGGCCGAGATCGGCGGCGAGGTGCCGAAGTTCTTTCAATGGTATGCCGAACTTGCCGACAAGACATTCGGGAAGATCGCACCCACCAGCCCTGGCGCGCTTGCGTTGATCACCCGCGAACCGGCGGGCATTGCCGGTGCTGTCCTGCCGTGGAACTTCCCCCTGGTCATGGCCGCATGGAAGATCGCGCCCGCGCTGGCTGTCGGATGTTCGGCTGTGATCAAGCCGGCCGAGCAGACACCGCTCAGCACCATTCGACTGGCCGAGCTGATGCAGGAGGCGGGCGTTCCTGCCGGTGTCGTCAACATCGTGCCGGGGTTTGGCGAGACCGCGGGCAAGGCGATCGGTCTGCACAACGATATCGACACCGTGTCCTTTACCGGCTCGACCGAGGTGGGGCGCATGTTCATGCGCTATTCGGGGGAAAGCAACCTCAAGGGCGTGGGGTTGGAGATGGGCGGAAAGAGCCCGTTCATCGTGCTGGATGACGCTGTAATCGACGATGCGTTGATCGAACATGCCGCCATGTCGGCCTTCTGGAATGGCGGTCAGAACTGTTCGGCCAATATGCGCCAGCTAATCGCGACCCCCCTGGTGGAAGAATTCACCGCGCGCATCATCGCGCGTGTGAAATCCTTCAGGCTTGGCGACCCGCTTGACCCGGCCACCGATATCGGCTCGATGATCACAAAGGATCACAAGGACATGGTGCTGTCCTACATCCAGAGCGGTGTCGAGGAGGGTGCCCAGAAGGTCATCGGCGGCAACAGCGATCTGCCCGGGTTTTTCATCGAGCCGACGGTATTTCGCAACCTCTCTCCCGAGATGAAGATCGCCCGGGAGGAGATTTTCGGCCCGGTTCTGGGCATCATGCCGGTTGCTTCGCCCCAAGAGGCGCTGGCCATCGCCAGCGATACCGAATACGGGCTTCATGCGACGGTGTTCACCCGCGATATCGACCGTGCCCTGCACATCGCCCGGTCGCTTCCCTGCGGGACAGTCTCGATCAACGGCTTCTCCGAAGGGGACATCAAGACCCCGTTTGGCGGTTACAAGCAATCGGGATCAATGGCGCGGGACAACGGTACCGAAGCCTTGGAGCAATACCTGCAGACCAAGACCATCTGGATCGAGACGCAGGCCGGATGACGCCTTGCAAAGGAGTATCCGTCCGGCCCAGGGGCGCCGCTGCCATCCGGCAGGTTCACCCACGGCTTGAGGGTTGCGGTCTTACCCCAGCTCGCTCACCCGATAGTCGGATCGCGCCAGCCAGTCCGGGTTGACATCGACCCCCCAGCCGGGGGCGTCGGTGACGGTGGCGTGACCCTCTTCGATCCGGTAGGGGTCCGAGGTGAACAGACCCTGTTGCCAGGGGTAGTAATCGAGCCCCTCGATCGAGAATTCCAGGTACTTCCCGGCATTGGGGATCGCGCGCAAAAGGTGCATGGTGAAGAGTGTGACCATCGACAGGTTGGCCGCGTGCGGGGTGATCGGCATCCCGGCGGCCTCGGCCATGCGGGCCACGCGCAGGGTGCGTGACAGGCCGCCCAGATAGCAGATATCGGGCTGGAGCACGTCGACCACGCGGTCGGCGATCATCGTTTGCCAGCGTTCCATCAAGCAATCCTGCTCGCCGCCGGTGATGTCGAGGTCGAGCGTGTCGGTCACCTCTTTCGTTTGCGCAAACTCCCAATAGGGGCAGGGTTCCTCGTAATGCGAGATACCGTGCTGTTCCAGCATCCGCCCCACCTCGATGGCGCGGGCGGGGGAGTAGCAGGAATTGGCATCGACCAGCAGCGCCACATCGTCACCCATGGCGCGGCGCATGGTGGGCACGATCTCTTCGGTGCGACCGGGCCACTCGTCCCGGTCGCGGCCGACCTCGGCGCCGATGCGGAACTTGAAGGCGTCAAAGCCCTGTTCGTCGCGCAGGCGCACAAGCCGCGCGGCCTCGTCCCTTGGCGTGATGTCGCGTTTCATCGACGAGCCATAGGCGCGCACCGGTCCGGGCGTGCCACCGATCAACACGCAGACCGGCTTGCCCGCGCGCCGCCCATGCATGTCCCAGAGCGCGGTATCGACCCCGCCCATTGCCCGGCGCAGATAGGAGCCGGGGAACTTGTGCTCGCGGTCGCGCACGATGTCGAGCATGGCGTCGATATCCTCGCATGCCATCCCCAGCGCATAGGGCGCGACCTGCCGGTGCAGCACCTGCGCGGTGATGTCGGCATAATAGGGCGCCACCTGTCCCCAGCCCTGCGCGCCATCCTCGGCGGTGGCCCGGACAAAGCAGACGAATTCGGTGGAGAAGGTTTCGAGCTTGACGAGTTTCATGTGAGTTTCCGGGCTTCGGCCGACCGGGGCGGGCGGTTCTTGTGAAAAAGCTGGCGAAAAATCGGGCTGGCAGGTATATCCATTTCGACATTTTCGCCAGACCAATTATAGGTGCGCCGCTTGTGAAACATGCCGCCGGAGCCTTGTTGTCCTCGATCCGGCTGGACCGAACGCTGAGGCGCAGTGTCAGCGTACAGCTCTACATGGCGCTGCGCGACATGATCCTGTCCGGCGCGCTGCGCGCCGGTGAGCGGCTGCCTGCAACCCGGACCCTGGCCAAGGAGGTGGGCGTGTCGCGCACCACGGTGATCGACGCGATTGACCGGCTGGTCGCCGAGGGCATGCTGGTGTCGCGCATCGGGGCCGGGACCTATGTCAGCGAGACGCTGGAGAACCAGCATCTGACCACCCCACCCAGCGAGGGCGCCGGCGGTCGTCAGCCCAGGCTGTCCTATGTGATCAGCCATGCCGAACCCGCCTATGCACGGCGCGCCTGGCTGCCGCACAAGCCGCGCGCCTTTGTCACCGCGCTGCCGGCGCTCGATGCCTTTCCGATGGCGCATTGGGCACGGCTGTCGGCGCGGCACCTGCGCGGCGGGCGCGGCGATGTCATGGGCTATGGCCAGCCCAAGGGGTTGGCCGCGCTGCGCCGGGCGATTGCCACCCATCTGAGCGCGCTCAAGGGCATCCGCTGTCACCCCGAACAGGTGTTCATCACCTCGGGTGCGCAACATGCGTTTTCGCTGATCGGGCGGCTCTTGCTCAATCCGGGCGACCGGGTCTGGATGGAGAACCCCGGCGCCTCGGGCGCGCGCAATGCGCTGTTGTCCGAAGGGGCCGAGCTGGTGCCGGTGGATGTGGATGGGCAGGGCATGGTGGTGTCTGACGGGCTGGCCAAGGCGCCGCATTTCCGGCTGGCCTTTGTCACGCCCTCGCACCAGCAGCCGCTGGGCCATGTCATGTCGCTGCCCCGACGGCTGGAGCTGTTGCAGGCCGCCGAACAGGCGCAGGCGCTGATCATCGAGGATGATTACGACGGCGAGTTCTATTTCGGCAACGCGCCGCGCCCGGCGCTGCACAGTATCGACGCCAATGGGCGGGTTCTGTATGTCGGGACATTCTCGAAATCGCTGTTCCCATCGCTGCGGCTGGGCTTTGTGCTGGTGCCCGAGCGGATGGTCGCGGCCTTTGATGGCATGTTCAACACCTGGGCCAGCGGACCGTCGACCGCGACACAGGCGATCGTGGCCGAGTTCATGGACGAGGGGCATTTCGCCACCCATATCCGGCTGATGCGCCAGCTTTACAAGGCGCGTTACGAGGCCTTGCTGGAGGCCGCGCGCGGCCTGCCCGAGAGCATCGGCCTGCAAGAGACGACCAGCGGGTTTCACACACCCGCCTTTCTGGCCCCCGGCGTTGACGAGGCCGAGGTGGTGGCGCAGGCGGCGCAGCAGGGGGTGACCCTGGCTCCGCTGGCGCGGTACTGCCTGTCGCCGATCCCGCAAACCGGTCTTGTCTTTGGCTTTGGCTGCGCCACGCCCGAGGATATCGCGCGGGGGATGGGCATTCTGCGCGATTTGCCGGTGCTGCGCTAGGATTGGTCTGGAAGTTTTGTCATATTGGATATCACGCCCAAGCCAATACTGGCCTAGCGTTTGAACCAACGCCAGCGGCTGGGGACTGTCCCGCCGCGGCTGAAGGGAGCATCGCGGTCGAGCAAATGCCACTTTCGAAAATCAGGCAGACGCCATTCTGGCACGATCAACTCGGTGCCATGCCAGCCTTGCAAACGCAGCCATCGGCCAAGGTCGATGTGCTGATCGTCGGCGCGGGCTATACCGGGTTGAGCGCGGCGCTGACCACGGCGCGCGGCGGCCGCTCGACGCTGGTAATGGATGCCGAGGATCCGGGTTATGGGTGCAGCAGCCGCAATGGCGGCCAGATCAGCACCAGCGTCAAACCCTCGCTGGAGAAGCTGACCGCGAAATTCGGGCCAGAGCGGGCGCGGGGCATCCGGGCCGAGGGCGCCAATGCGCTGCGCTGGATCGGCGAGTTTGTCGGCGGCGAGGGGCTTGATTGCGATTTCCGCCGGGTCGGGCGGTTTCATGCCGCGCATACGCCGGGCCATTATGAAGAGCTGGTGCGCGATGCCGAGACGCTGCGCCAGCAGGAAGGCATCGAGAGCTTTGCCGTGCCGCGCGCCGAGCAGCGCAGTCAGTTGGGGACGGATGCCTATTTCGGCGGTGTGGTGTTTTCGGCGCATTGCTCGCTGCATCCGGGCAAGTTTCACCGCGAATTGCTGCGCCTGGCCATCGGGGCCGGGGCGCAGGTCGTGGGCCAGTGCCGGGTAGGCGCGATCACCCGTTCCGGGTCGGGCTTCCAGGTCGAGACCGCCAAGGGCGTGGTCGAGGCGCGCGATGTGATCGTCGCGACCAATGGGTATACCACCGCGCTGACGCCCTGGTTGCAGCGCCGGGTGATCCCGATCGGCAGTTACATCATCGCCACCGAGGAACTGCCCGAGGCGACCATTGACGAGCTGTTTCCCGGCGACCGGATCGCCAGCGACACCTGCAAGGTGGTCTATTACTATCGCGCCTCGCCCGACCGGCGGCGGGTGCTGTTCGGGGGCCGCGTCTCGGCCTCGGAAACCACGGCGCTGGCCGGGGCGGCCCGGCTGCGGCACGACATGTGCCGCATCTTTCCCCAGCTTGAGGGTGTCGCGCTGAGCCATGCCTGGAGCGGTACGGTGGCCTACAGCTTCGACGAATTGGCCCATACCGGGGTGCAGGAGGGTATCCATTTCGCGATGGGCTATTGCGGATCGGGCGTGTCGATGGCGCCCTATCTGGGCATGCGCGCGGGACAGAAGGTGCTGGGCCTGGCCGAAGGACAAACCGCGTTCGACGGCCTGCCCTTTCCCACGCGGCCCCTCTATCGCGGCAAGCCCTGGTTCCTGCCCGCGGCGGTGGCCTGGTATCGCTGGAAGGATCAACGACAGTTTCGAAAGGCTTTGCAGATGACCTGACGGGCCGGGCAGGGCGGCGCAACACCCGCTCTGGCGCCGGTATTAACGGATCGAAACCAAGGTTTAGGATTCGAAATTTCATTTGTCCTGCTGGTGCCCGCACTATCGCGACAGGTGGAAGACGACCTGGGCGCCTTGCCCGCTGCCTGCCGAGGACAACAGGGCAGGACCCGCAAAACCACCAAAGGGAGGAAACCAATGAAAACGAGAACAATTCTGACGATCACGGCCGCAGTCATGGCGACGGGCGCGTTTGCGCAGGGCAAGAGCGTGACCATCGCGTCCTGGGGCGGCTCGTATCAAGAGGCGCAGAGCAAGGCGCTGTTTGAACCCGCCGCCGCCAATACCGGCATCGAGGTCAAGCAGGAGACCTATGGCGGCATGTCCGATGTGCGGCTTCAGGTCAGCTCGGGGCAGGTGACGCTGGATATCGTGGCCAGCGGTTCGGGTTCTGCGGCGCGGGCGGCGGCCGAGGGTCTGCTGGAGAAGCTCGATTACAACGTGATCGACGTCTCGACCTTCTATCCCGGTCTCTACACCGATTACTGCATCGGCGGCGACGTGTTCTCGACCGTCTATGCCTGGAACACCAATACCTATGGCGAGAACGGGCCGCAAAGCTGGGCGGACTTCTGGGATGTCGAGAAATTCCCCGGCTCGCGCGCCTATCGCGGCAAGGTGGCTGGCGCGCTGGAAGGCGCTCTGATGGCCGATGGCGTGGCACCTGCCGATGTCTATAGCGTGCTCGACAGCGAAGAGGGGATCGAACGCGCGATCGACAAGATCCGCGAGCTGAAACCGCATATCTCGGTGTTCTGGACATCCGGCGCGCAGCATGCGCAGCTGATGAAGGATGGCGAGGTCGACATGACCACCGGCTGGAACGGCCGGTTCGACAATGCCGCCAAGGACGGCGCCAAGGTCGCCTATAGCTTCAATCAGGCGCTGCTGGATTACGACTGTTTCGCGGTGCCCAAGGGCGCGCCGAACCGGGATACGGCGATGATGTTCCTGAACGAGATCTCGAAACCCGAGTATCAGGACGATCTGCCGAAATACATCACCTACGGCCCGACCAACAAGGCGGCCTATGAGACCGGTGAGATTACCGCCGATGTGGCGGCGGGCCTGCCCTCGTCGCCGGCCAATGCGGCGATGCAACTGCCGGTCTCGCTGGACTGGTACGCCAAATGGGAGACCATCGCGGCCGAGATGTATCAGGAAATGCTGACCGAGTGATCCGGGTTTCCTTCTGCGCAAGGGCGGGCGCTCCGGCGCCCGCTTGTTTCTCGAACGAAGATTGCGAGGGTTTGTTTTGACCTCCACAACCAACGAAGCCCTGCCGATCTCGGTGAAGAACGTGACCAAGACCTATGGTCCTGTGCATGCGCTCAACGATGTGTCGCTCGAGGTGCGAAGCGGCGAGTTCCTGACGCTGCTGGGCCCGTCCGGCTCGGGCAAGACGACGCTGTTGATGGTGCTGGCGGGGTTCACCCGGCCCGATTGCGGCAGTCTGAAATTCGGTGACCGCGAGGTGATCCGCACGCCGCCGCATCTGCGCGATGTGGGGATGACATTTCAAAGCTATGCGCTGTTCCCGCATATGACGGTGGCGGGCAACGTGGGCTATCCGCTGAAACTGCGCAAGGTGCCCAAGGCCGAGATCGCCCAGCGGGTCGAGGCGGCGCTGGAAACCGTGCAGCTGGGCGGGTTTGGCGAGCGGCGCATCGACCAGCTGTCGGGCGGCCAGCGCCAGCGTGTCGCCGTTGCCCGCGCCATCGTGTTCGAACCGCGCATCCTGTTGATGGACGAGCCGCTGTCGGCGCTGGACAAGAAGCTGCGCGACCAGATGCAGATCGAGCTGCGCCACCTGCATGAAAAGCTGGGCATGACCACGGTCTATGTCACCCATGACCAGCGCGAGGCGCTGACCATGTCGGACCGGATCGCCGTGGTGAACCATGGCCGCATCATGCAGCTGGCCACCCCGCGCGACCTGTACGAGCGGCCCGCCAATCGCTTCGTGGCGGATTTCATCGGGGAATCCACCTTTTTGCCGGTGTCGCGCCAGGGCGATACGGTGCTGTTCGACGGCACGCCCCTGTTGCATGACAGCCCGCCGCCCGAGGCGGCGAGCCTGCTGTTGATGATCCGCCCCGAACGGGTGGTGCTGTCGCGCGAGGGGCCGCGCGAGGGGGCCAACAACTTTGCCGCCACCGCGACCGAGGTGGTCTATCAGGGCGACAGTTTCCTGCTGCATGCGGCGCTGGCCAATGGCGAGCAGATCGTGCTGCGCGGCGCCATGCGGGGTGCCAATGTCACCGCCTTGCCAGCGGTGGGCGAGGCGCTGACCCTGTGCCTGGCGCCCGAGGATACCGTGCTGATCGACGGAAGCGAGGCCTAGGATGGAGGCGGTACGCACCAACGAGGCCGGGCTGAGGCGCGACGAGTGGCTGGAGCGGCTCAAGCTCTTTGGCCTCGGCTCGCCCGCGATCCTGCTGATCCTTGTCATTCTGGTCCTTCCGGTGGGCTGGCTGTTCTATGTCTCGTTCATCGGGGCGGATGGCAATTTCTCGCTGGAGAACTACGAGCGGATGCTGAAGCGGAAATCCTATGCCCGCATCTTTCAGACAACGTTCGAGGTCAGTTTCCTGACCACCGGCCTGTGTATCCTGATCGGCTATCCGCTGGCCTATTTCATCGCCGGCCTGCCGAACCGGATTGCCAACCTGTGCCTGATCACGGTGCTGCTGCCATTCTGGACCTCGCTTCTGGTGCGCACCTATGCCTGGCTGGTGCTGCTGCAAAAACGCGGGTTGGTGAATGAATGGGCGATCTCGCTGGGCCTGTGGGACGAGCCGATCAAGATCGTGCACAACATGACCGGCACGCTGATCGGCATGGTGCATATCATGCTGCCCTTCCTGATCCTGCCCGTCTATGGCGCGATGAAGGCGATCGACCGCGACCTGATGAAGGCGGCCTCGAACCTGGGCGCCAGCCCGCGCCGGGCGTTCTGGACGGTGTTCTTTCCGCTGACCCTGCCGGGGCTGTTTGCCGGATCGCTGATGGTGTTCATCCTGTGCCTTGGTTTCTTTGTGACCCCGGCGGTGCTGGGCGGCGGCAAGGTGATCATGGTGTCGATGAAGATCGTCTCCAACATCGAGCTGTTCGTGAACTGGGGGGCGGCCAGTGCGCTTGGCGTGGTTCTGCTGGTCTCGACCATGGTGATCCTTTGGATCGCCTCGCGTTTCCTGAACCTTGAGAAGATGACCGGGGGAGGCCACTGATGCTGCGCTGGTTCCGAAGCCCCGCGACCGAGACCCAGATCACCCATGGCCAGCGCCTGTGGCTTTACGTGATCGCGGTGATCACCATGATCCTGCTGGTGACGCCCACGTTGATCGTGGTGCCGATGTCGTTCTCTGACAGCCAGTATCTGGAGTTTCCGCCCGAAACCTGGTCGACGCGCTGGTATGACCATTACTTCGGCTCGCCCGAATGGATGCTGGCAACGCGGACTTCGTTCAAGGCGGCGTTCCTGACGATGCTGGTGGCGACACCGATTGGCGTGCTGGCGGCCTATGGCCTGCACAGCTCGAAAATCCGGTTCGTGCGCGCGGCTTTCGTGCTGATGATCACGCCGATGATGGTGCCGGTGGTGCTGGTCGCGATAGGGGCATTCTATGCCTATGTGCAACTTCAGATCCTCTACACGATCACCGGGCTGGTGCTGGCGCATACGGTGCTGGCGCTGCCGCTGGTGGTGATCGTCACCGGTTCGGCGCTGAAGAGTTTCGACATGAGCCAGGAGGAGGCCGCCCGCAGCCTGGGCGCGCCGCGCTGGAAGGCGTTTCTGACCGTGACGCTGCCGCAGATCCGCTTTGCCGTGGTGACCAGTGCGCTGTTGTCCTTTCTGACCTCGTTTGACGAGGTGGTGGTGGCGATGTTCGTCTCGGGCGGTGACAATCCGACCCTGACACGCAACATGTTCAACGCGCTGCGTGACCAGATCGACCCGACCATTGCCTCGATCTCGACCATCATGATCCTGGTGACGACGGGGATGATGGTGCTGGCGCAGCTATTCGGACAGCAGAAGACGAAACCGAAATGATGGGTCAGTAGGGGGTGGTTCGTGCCATGATCTGTCTGTCATTGGCCGTCGGGTCGATGTCCGATGATGGATGTGGTCACTCTTCGTGCAGGATGACGCAATGATCGAGAACGAACGCCCGGCGCTGGCTGACAGTCTGTGGACCGCGACCGCGAATAGCGCGCCGGACTGCCCGCCGCTGGTGGGCGAAGCAGAGGCGGATGTGGTGATCGTCGGCGGCGGGTTCACCGGGCTGTCGGCGGCGTTGCATCTGGCCGAGGCGGGGCAGAGTGTTGTCCTGCTGGAGGCCGAGACACCGGGCTGGGGCGCATCGGGGCGCAATGGCGGCCAGGTCAATCCGGCGCTGAAGCCCGACCCGGACGACATTGTCGCCCGGTTCGGCGATGACCTTGGGCGGCGCATGGTGGCACGCTGGGGCGATGGCGGGCGGCTGGTCTTCGACCTGATCGCGCGGCACGGCATCGACTGCGACGCGCGCCCCGTCGGGTTCCTGCGGACAGCGACCAACACGCGCGGGCTGGCCATGCTGAGCGAGATCGCGCGCCAGTGGCGGGCGCATGGCGCCGAGTATGACGATCTGGACGCGGCTGAAACCGCACGGCTGGTCGGGGCCGAGGCTTATCTGGGCGCGGTGATCGACCGGCGCGGCGGCAACATCCACCCTTTGAACTATGCGCTGGGTCTGGCGCAGGCGGCGATCCGCGCGGGCGCGGTGCTCCATGGTCAGAGCCGGGCCATCGGGTTCGAGGACGCGGGAACCGGGGTGAGCGTGCGCACCGAGCTGGGCCAGGTCAAGGCGCGGCGCGCGCTGGTCTGCACCAATGCCTATACCGGTCCGTTCGGCGGTGCGCTGGGTCGGTCGGTGGTGCCGGTGACCTCGGTCCAGGTCGCCACGGCGCCGCTGTCGGACAATGTGATCCGGGCGATCCTGCCCGAGGATCACGCGCCGACCGACACGCGGCGGCTGATCCAGTATTACCGCAAGACGGCGGACGGGCGGTTTGTCATGGGCGGGCGCGGTGCGCGGGGCGAGGCGGGCACCCGGCGCAGGCAGCAGGAACTGAGGCAGGCGGCGGAGACGCTGTTTCCCCAGCTTGGCGCGGCGGACTGGGTGCATGCCTGGGGCGGCGATGTGGCGATGACGGTCGACAGCCTGCCCGGGCTGCACCGGTTGGGCCCGAACGTGATGGCGGGGCTGGGGTTCAATGGCCGGGGCGTGGCGAATGCCACGGTGATGGGCACCATTCTGGCCGATTGGGTCTTGGGTGTACCCGAAAGGGCGCTCGATTTCCCGGTCACGCCGGTCAGGCCCATTCCGTTCCATTTCCTGAAAAGCGCGGGCGTGGCGCTGACCATCGGTGCCTATCGCCTGTTGGACAGGGTCAACCGATAGGGGCAACATGTCGGATTATGATTTCATCATCGTGGGCGCGGGATCGGCGGGATGCGTGCTGGCCAACCGGTTGAGCGAGAGCGGTCGGTTCACGGTGCTGCTGCTCGAGGCGGGGGGCAGCGATCTGAACTTCTGGATCTGGATGCCGATCGGCTATGGCAAGACCTTCTACAAGCCCAGCGTCAACTGGATGTACCATACCGAACCCGATCCGGCGCTGAACGGGCGGGTCAGCTATTGGCCGCGCGGCAAGGTGCTGGGCGGGTCAAGCTCGATCAACGCGATGGTCTATATCCGCGGGCAGGCGCAGGATTTCGACGAGTGGCAGGGGTTGGGCAATCCCGGCTGGGGCTGGGACGATGTGCTGCCCTATTTCCGGCGCGCCGAGACCAATGACCGGGGCGGCGATGCCTTTCGCGGCGACAATGGCCCGCTGCATGTGGCGAGCATGGAGCGTGATCTGCATCCGCTCTGCCAGGATTTCATCGCGGCGGGCGGAGAGCTGCAATTTCCGCACAACCCCGATTTCAACGGGGCTACGCAAGAGGGGGTGGGCACCTATCAGAACACCGCCAAAGGGGGCCTGCGGATGTCGGCGGCGCGGGCCTATCTGCGCCCGGCCTTGCGGCGGACAAACCTGCGCGTCGAGACGGGCGCGCTGGCCGAACGGGTACTGTTTGAAGGCAAGCGGGCGGTGGGTGTATCCTATCGCCAGAACGGGCAGGTCAGGACCGTGCGCGCCCGGCGCGAGGTGATCCTGTCCGGCGGGGCGATCAACTCGCCGCAGCTGTTGCAACTGTCCGGCATCGGCCCCGCCCACCTGTTGCAGGACAAGGGGGTCGAGGTCGTGCACGCGCTGGACGGGGTGGGGCGGAACCTGCAGGACCATCTGTGTATCGACCACCTCTACCGCTCGCGCGTGCCGACGCTGAACACCCAGCTGCACCCGTGGCATGGCAAGCTGTGGCACGGGCTGCGCTATGTGCTGACCCGGCGCGGGCCGCTGTCGCTGGGCGTCAACCAGGCGGGTGGCTTCGTGCGCTCGCGCCCCGGTCTGGATCGTCCGAACATGCAGCTGTTCTTTTCCCCGGTCAGCTATACCAAGGCGCCGCCGGGCAAGCGGCCGCTGATGAACCCCGATCCGTTCCCCGGCTTCCTGCTCAGCGCGCAGCCGACCCGGCCCACCAGCCGGGGGCATCTGGAGATCCGCTCGGGTGATCCGACCGAGGCCCCCGCGATCCATCCCAATTACCTGTCGACCGAGACCGACGTTCAGGAGATGCTGGAGGGCGCGCATTTGGTGCGGCGGTTCACGGAAACTCCGGCGCTGGCGCGTCTGATCGAGGCCGAGTTGCTGCCCGGTGCGGACATTCGCTCCGATGACGATCTGATCGCCGACATCCGGCAGCGCGCCGGAACCGTGTTTCACCCGGTCAGCACCTGCCGGATGGGGCCGGATACACAAAGGGATGTGGTGGATGCGCGGTTGCGGGTGCATGGCATCGGCGGGCTGCGGGTGGTCGATGCCTCGATCTTTCCCACGCTTACCTCGGGCAACACCAATGCCCCGGCGATCATGGTCGGGGAAAAAGGCGCCGACATGATCCTTCAGGATTGCGGCGCGGGTGGGTAATGTCACGGCATCAGGTAACAAAACGATAATTTGTTTGGTGGTTCACGCTCGGTTTCTTATAGTTGCGCCATGCATCTGAAGCTGCGCCACCTCGAGGTTTTCCATGCCGTCATGGAAGAAGGGTCCGTCTCCAAGGCGGCGGACAGGCTGCACCTGACACAACCGGCGATCAGCATTGCGCTGTCGCGGCTCGAGGACATGCTGGGATTTCCGCTGTTTCACCGGTCGAAGGGGCATTTCGCACCGCGCCCCGAGGCCTACCTGCTGCATCTGGACGCGGAACTGTCGATCCTTGCGGTCGAGCAGTTTGCCAACCGGGCCCGTCTGATCAAGCAAGGCGGCGCCGGGCTGCTGCGGATCGGGGCCTTGGGGGCCTCGGCCTTTGGTCTGCTGCCGCAGCTGGTGGCGCGGTTCACCGCCGACAATCCAAAGGTCGAGATCGACCTGCGGGTGCGCAGTTCACACCAGATCTCTTACCTGGTCAGCAACGGGCAATGCGATATCGGCCTGGTCGAGGCGCCGGTGGCCGCGCCGTCGCTGGAGGTTGAGCCGTTTTCCCTGCCCTGCGTCTGCATTTTTCCCGCTGGCTCGCCATTGGAGGCAAAGGATCGTATCACCCCCCGCGATCTGGTGGATCACCGCCTGATCGGCATTCAGGACAGCAACCAGGTCGACCGGCAGTTGCGCGCGGTCTGTGCCGAGGCCGGTTTCGAGATTGCCGCGCCGGTGCACGGGTTCTTTTTCGCCGTGGTGCGCCGGATGGTGGCCGAGGGGGCGGGCGTTGCGATCGTTGATGCGCTGAACGGCTGTCTGCCGTTGAACGACGGGGTCAGCTGGCGGCCCTTTGCGCCCGAAATCCGCTATGAGACCGCGCTGATCATGAAGGCCGGCGCCGAGCTGTCGCTGCCCGCGCAGGCCTTTATCCAGATGATCCGCGACGAGATGCGGATGTGCGCCATATTGCCCGAAACGGTGCGGGTATAAGCCGCGTAAAACACAGGTTTTCAATTCGGAATTTCAACTGTCGGCCCGATGCGATCACTATCCGTGGTGATCCTGAAAGAAAGGCCAAGGTGTGAAGGACCAGAGCTCTGCCAGTGCGGCCCTGAATGCGTTGCTGGCACCCAAAAGCATCGCTCTTGTCGGTGTCTCGGATCGCGCGGAGTCATACGGTCGTGCGCTGGACCGTATGGTGAGCGAAGGCGGGTTTGCCGGCCGGGTCATGCGGGTCAATCCCCGGCTGGCGGCGCAGTCGCAAGGCCGGATCGCCGCCAGCCTGGACGAGCTTCCGGAACCTCCTGAACATGTGGTCCTCTCGGTGGCCACCGCGCGGGTCGAGGCGGCCGTGGACGCGGCGCTGGCTGCGGGGGCGCGTGCGCTGACGGTGTTTTCGGCCTGCCCCGACGCCGCGATGCGAGAGCGTATCGGCGACAAGGTTCGGGCGGCGGGCGCGGCGCTGTGCGGGCCCAACAGCATGGGGTTTCACAACATCACCCTGGGCCTCAGGGTCACGCCGTTTCCGGTGCCGCTCGACCTCAGGGCGGGAGGGGTGGGATTGATCGCGCAATCCGGCTCGATCCTGGGGGCGCTGATGAACAACGACCGGCGGCTGCGCTTTTCGCAGGCGGTCAGCACCGGGTCCGAGACCGTCACCACCGCGGCCGACTACCTGCGCTGGATGGTCGACCAGCCGGAAACCCGGGTGGTCGGTCTGTTCCTGGAAACCGTGCGCGACCCGCAAGGGTTCATCGCGGCGATGGAGGCGGCGGCCGCCCGCGACATCGCGGTGGTGATCCTCAAGGTCGGCCGCTCGGCCCTGAGCGCGCGCATGGCGATCTCGCATACCGGCGCGCTGGTGGGCGATGACGCGGTGTTGCGCGCGCTGGTGCATCGACTGGGCGGGCACATGGCGGGCTCGCTCGACGAGATGGCGGCGATGCTGGCGCTGTTTGCACAGGGTCGGCGGGCAACCGCCCCCGGCATCGCCTCGATCCACGATTCCGGTGGCGAGCGCGAATTGATGGCCGACATGGCCGAGGATCACCGCCTTGACTATGCAGCGCTTTCGCCCGCCACCACGGCGGCGATCCAGGCGGTGCTCGAACCCGGTATCGCGGCGGAGAACCCGCTTGACGCCTGGGGCACCGGGCAGGGCGCGCGCGAGACCTATACGCGCGCGCTCGCCGCGATGATGGCGGACGCGCGTGTGGGCACCGGGCTATACGTGCTGAACTGGCGCGGTAACTATTATCTGCACGAGATGCACGCCCAGGCACTGGGTGACGCCTTTGGCCAGACCGAAAAACCGCTGGCGGCTGTCTCGAATTTCTCGCGCAGCGATGACGCGATGCTGGCCGGGCGGTTCGCCGATCTGGGCATCCCTCTGATCAGCGGCATGCAGAACGCCATGGCCGCGGTGCGCGCGTTGCATGATCACGGCCCGGTGTCGCGGTTTCGCGCGCCCGAACCGCCGCACCCGCGCGCGCAATACTGGCGCGACGTGCTGGGTGGCCGGGACTGGATCGGCGAAGCCGAAGGTCTTGCGCTGTTTGCCGATTTCGGCATCGAGAGCCCGTCACATGCGTTGGTTGGCACTCGGGAAGAGGCTTTTTTGGCCGCAGAGCGGATTGGCGGGCCTGTGGTTCTGAAAACCGCGCAGCCAGGGCTTTCGCACAAATCGGACAGCGGTGGGGTCAAGATCGGCCTGGCAACGCCCCAGGCCGTCGCCGAGGCTTTTGACGATCTGGCGGCTCGTTTTCAGGGAGACATCCTTGTGGCCGAAATGGTGGCGCCGGGGGCCGAATGGTCAATGGGTGCGATCAACGATCCCGATTTTGGCCCGGCGGTGCGCATCGCTCCGGGTGGCATATTTGTGGACCTGATTGACGAACACGTTCTTCTGATAGCGCCGTTTTCGGCAGCCGAGGCCGCTGCTGCCATCGACAAGTTGCGGGCCGGGAAACTGTTGGCGGGTTTGCGGGGGCGCCCGACCCTTGCCGCGTCGCAATTGGCGCATGCCGCGGCTGCCCTTTCCCGGCTCGCCTGGGATTTGCGTGATACCCTGGCCGAGGTCGAGATCAATCCGATCATCGTGAATACCCAAGGCGCAATGGCCGTCGATGCTGTTATCCGTGCCCATCCGTCATGAGGTGCAAGCAGAACCGCCTTGGGTCTTTCCGCTCACCTGTAGAAATCTTGTCGGGGTATGGCCGGTGTTGCCGAACAGGGTCAGCCGCGGCGCAGGGTCCGGCGGCGCTTGTTCGAGGTGGCGATTTAGCACGGCGCAGCTGACCCGGGCCAAGACCGCATCGACATTCCGACCTGCCTGAGAGATCATTGCCGCGAAGTTACAGACAGTATTCTGGCATATGTACACAATTGGAACCCTCGCCCGCAGAACCGGCACCAAGGTGCAGACCATCCGCTATTACGAGCAGATCGGACTGATGCCCGAGGCCGGGCGCACCTCGGGCGGTCAGCGCCGCTATGACGAGGCCGCGCTGGACCGGCTGGCCTTTATCCGGCACGGGCGGCAGCTGGGCTTTGGGCTGGATGCGAT
Source organism: Ruegeria pomeroyi DSS-3 (assembly GCF_000011965.2). Taxonomy (NCBI): domain Bacteria; kingdom Pseudomonadati; phylum Pseudomonadota; class Alphaproteobacteria; order Rhodobacterales; family Roseobacteraceae; genus Ruegeria; species Ruegeria pomeroyi. The sequence goes on from NC_006569.1 coordinate 438,760, forward strand.
CCGCGAGCTTCTGGCGTTGAACGACCAGCCGGGGCAAAGCTGCTCGGCCTCGGATTCCATCGCCCGGCGGCAATTGGCGCAGGTGCAGCAGCGGCTGGCCCGGCTACGCGCGCTGGAGGCCGAGTTGCAGCGGATGATCGACAGTTGCGACGGCCATCGTGGCAGCGATTGCCGTGTGCTCGAAGTGTTGCGCGACCATTCCGAATGCCTGACCGATCACGGCTCGGAGGCCCCGGTTCAGTCGTAGCGCCGCTGCGTCCGGGCCCCCTCGTGGGTGATCGAGCACAGGGACAGCGTGTGGTCCATGTTGCGCATCCGGTGGCGCAGCATCTGCCGGGACAGCCGCGCCAGATCCGCCGCATGGGCAGGGTCGCCCGCCACATTGCGGAACTCGCCCTCGCCTTGATGGTCGAACAGCATCGGCGGCAGGTCGGCGGCGAATTCGACTAGGGTGAAACGCGCATCGCGCAGGATCGCCACCGCGCCCGCGCTGGGGCCAAAGCCGAACTCCTGCTGCCAGAGCGTCGGGTCCAGCGGTTCCGAGATATCCAGCTCGGAAAAGGAGTACTGACGCCAATCGGAGGGCGCCTCGCCCGTCAGGAAGGGCCTGAGCGAGCGGCCATCCACCGCATTCGGGATCTCTTGCCCGACCCAGTCGAGAATGGTGGGCATCAGGTCGATCGACTCGGTCGGGGCCTCGACCACATGGCCCGGCTTGCAGCCCGGCGCGCGGATGATCAGCGGTGTGTGATAGGCGGCATCATAGACCGTCATCTTGCCCCAGCTGTGGCGGTCGCCCAGCATCTCGCCATGATCGGCGGTGACCACGATCAGCGTGTCGTCATACTGGCCGGTCTCTTTCAGATGCGCGATCACCCGGCCGATATGGGTGTCGACCTCGGTCGCAAGGCCCAGATAGACCGCGCGCAGGGTCTGGATGGTCTCGTCGGTGGGCTCCAGATCCGGGAAGCCCAGCACGAAACTGGCCGGGCTGGAATAGCGGGTGGCGGGGCCGAAGAAAGGGTGTTCTGCGGTCTCGTCGTCGCGCCCCGGTAACCGCGCGGGCAGCGGCAACTTGGCGGGATCGTACATGGTGTTATAGGGCGCGGGCGCCACCAGCGGCGGATGCGGCCGGATATAGGTGAGATGCGCGAACCAGTTCTGCCCGGCCCAGGCGGGCATGTTGGCCAGGAACTGATCGGTCAGAAAGGCGGTATCGCTGTCCTCGGCCCGGTACATCGCGGGCCCGTTCAGGCGCGGGGTGCCGTCCGCATCGGGGCGGGGCACATAGACCTGGGCGTAATCGTCAAAGGCATAGCCGCGGTTCTTCAGATGCGATTGCCAGGGATAGGACATCTCCAGCCGCATCTCGGTCACCTCGTGAAACCCGCGCATCGGGAATTCATAGGTCTTGAGCGCCGGGTCGTTCGCGTCATAGGCGCGCGGATCCTGCGAGGTGTCGGTATAGCCGAAGAGCAGCGGCAGATAGCCCGCCTTGCGCATCTCGGTCGCGATGTTGGGCGTGTCGTGGCGCAGCGGGGTGCCGTTGCGGACCGAGCGGTGATTCATCGCGTATTGCCCGGTCAGGATCGAGGCACGCGACGGCCCGCAGGGGTTGGTCACGGAATAGTGCCGGCGAAAGCTGACCGCGTCTTGGGCCAGCGCCCGCAGATGCGGCAGCTCGACATGATCCGCCAGCGCCCCCCACAGGCAATCGGCCCGCAACTGGTCGATGATGATGAAGAGAACGTTGCTTTGCCTGCCCATTTTCCCGACCCGCCGGATGCTGTTTGCCAAGGGGTAGCCAAGTCGCCACCCCCTGTCCAGCAAATGGCCGGGTCGGTGCGATTAACCATTTGGTAGCAACAGTGATCCAGAGCACACTGTGTAACTCTCCTTTTGCGGTATTACCTGACGTCAAATTCTATCTGAGCTGGCGACCTCGCTCCGATGGCCCGGCCCAGACCCAATGGTGCCACGCGTTATGTCGCGAGGCCGGTGCCCAAGTTCTTGCCGGTCGCCTTGGCCGGCTTCGCTCGTAACGATGTCAGGCCGCCATGTCCTCTGCCCGAAGCGAGATTCGCAGCGACCTGATCCGCCGGGTGCTGAAGCGGGTGCCGCTGTTTGCCGGGCTGGGCGCCGGAGAGCTGGCCGCGCTGGCCCGCCAATGTGATCTGCGGGCTTATGAAAAGGCGCAGATGGTCTATGCCGAGGGCGAGGCGGCGCGCTCGGCCTATGTGATCATGTACGGCCAGATCGATTCGATCTGGTACGACAAGACCGGGCGCGAGGTGATTTTTGAGACCCGCACGCGGTATGATCTACTGGGTCTGCACGAGGTGGCCGATGGCCGGGGGCGCCCGGCGACCTCGGTCTGTGCCAGCCGCGCGGCGCTGGTGCATATCCCGCCGGGGGCAAGCCGCCGCCTGCTGGATCATCCCGGGGTGCAGGCGGCGCTGGCGCGCAACGCCCGCGATGAGTTGCGCAACCTGCGCGACAGCTATCGACGCGCGGTGCTGTTCGATCTGGAAACCCGGCTGGCCCATTACCTGCTGGCACAGGCCGATCCCGGCCGCGGGCGGCCGCATCAGCTGCGGATCGAGGAGAACCAGCTACGCATCGCGGCCAAGGTGCAGGCGAGCCGAACGCGGGTCAACACGACCATCCGCAAATGGCGCGAATCCGGCGATATCGCGGTCAAGGACGGGGCCATCCTGCTGGAGAGGACCTCGCGCCTGTGGGACCGGTTCGGACCGGATCAGAGCTAGGACCATCCCCTCGACCAGGGGATCCGCCGCTGCTGTTACGCGTGTAACAGACAGGCGGCCGGGCAGGGCCAAAGCTGACTTCATGCAACCCTGGGGGGAATCAGCATGAACCAGTACAGTACGATCGCCGGCCCGTTTCACGCCATCCACACGCCCGAGGAATTCGGCCGGGCCTGGCGTCAGCACCATCCCGAACTGATGCGCCGCGCCTGCCGGCTGGCACAGGGCAATCCGGTTCTGGGCGAGGCCTTTCTGGCCCGCACCACCCTGCGCATCCTGGAATACCTGCGCAGCTCGGACCAGCCGATCGACAATTTCCAGGCCTTTTTTGCGGTTTCGCTGCGCAACACCGCTCAGGATCACTGGCGCCGCTATCGGCGCGACATGTCGATCATGGCCGAGCTTGGCTTTCACCAGGCGCGTGCCGAGGACCCGGACGCCACCCTGCGCCGGGTGATCGCGCGCCAGGATCTGGACACGCTTTGCGCGGCCCTGTCGCGGATGTCATGTGATCAGGCGCGGCTGGTGCGGCTGCGGGTCTTCGAAAGTCTGCCCTATGGCGAAATCGCGCGACGGTTGCAAATCTCCGAGCCGCTGGCCCGCAAGCGGATGCAGGTCGCACGCAACGCGCTGCGCCAGCAGATCGAGGCAGGAAAATCCTGTCTGTCGCGTCACGAACCCGGATTTGCCGCGTCTATTCCCGCAAAAGCACATCAATCCCTAGGAGGCACCCATGGCCAATGACGGTTCCGGTACGCCGGTGAATTCGCAGATCACCGACGCGGTGACCCAGAGCAATGTCGAGGTCGTTGCGATCTCTCCCGCACAGTCGATGGGGATGCTCTATCAGATGGCAACCCATTCGGCGGGCCTGTCCCTGCAGAACTCGGTCTCCAGCCAGCAGAACCTAAACCAGATCGCCAATGCGGTGGTCGCCACGGCGGTGCGCGAGATCCTCAGCATCGGCAGCGGTGGTGGAGGCGGTGGCGGAGGCGGCGGCGCCTCGGGCGGCGGCAAGCCCAAGAGCGATTGATGAAAGCTTTGGCAGATGTGGTCCTTTCTGGAGAAAATCATGCCCCAAAAGACATCCGAACTCACGGGCACCGTGGACCCGGCCGCGCAGCTGGAAGAGGCGATTTCCGAGGTTGGTCACGAGATCCTCGCCAGTGTCGAGGGCAAGGCCGAGGGCGCCATCGAAACGGCCACCACCAAGGCCGAGGCCAAGATCGCCTCGGTCGAGGATGAGATCACCAAGGGAGAGACCCTGGTCAACGCGGCCGAGGCGGCGGCCTTTGATCACAAGCCCGGTGGAACCGCGCCACAGGCTCAGACACAGACCCAGACTCGGGCCATGAGCGAAGTGGCACTGCCGCCATCGACGCGTCAGGCCTATCGCGAGCTGGCCTTTGGCGCGCCGCCCACCGCTCCGGCAGGGGGCGAGGCTGGTGGGCCGCCTATCGGGCCGGTGCCCAAGGGCCCGGTCGATACTTCGGCGCTGGATCCGGCGGTGGTGCAATCGGTGGAATTCCAGAACCAGGAGATCAAGGATTACGCCCCCACGATGATCGTGACCCCGCCCGACCAGATGATCGGGCAGGCGGCGGGGCTCGCCGCGCAATCGGCGGCGCAGTATTTCGACAGCGTGACCAAGCTGGTGATGGCCAGCCAGTCGGTGATGCTCAAGAAGATGTCCGAGGATCTGGTGGCCGGCGAGATCGCCACCGCCGCCGAGGACGGTCTGATCATCGCCGAAACCGAACTGCTGCTGGCCGGTGCCATGGCCGTGGCCGCCGCGGGTGGCGCGATGGAGGCCGCCTCGGCCAGTTTCGGCATCTCGAAAATCAACGAAAGCGTCCAGGCCCGCCAGGCGCAGGCCCGCAAATGAACCGCATGTCAGAGCGAGGTTGACCCATGCCACTTGTCCCCCAACCGCAGAATGCCCGCTGGCTGACCGGCGATGCCGTCGAAGGCGCAAAGGGGCTGATCCGCGAGACCGACGCCACCTATCTGATGAAGATCCTGCTGCGCGCCTTTGGCAATGGCGGCCCGATGGATGCGGTGGCCGCCACCTTGCAGACCCTGTGCGATCAGGCCCGCAGCACGGTCGACCAGCTGAATATCGACGCGCCGCTCACGGTGGGCGATGACTCGATCTGGTCGGGCTATAACCCGGATGGGCATGGCGAATTCGAACTGAACATCCGGCTGCTGGCGACGCTGCATGTGCGCTACAACAATACTCTGACCAATCCGCTGGCCATCGGCGATGTGTGTCGCGCCTGCGCCGACATGATCTCGGCCGCGCCGCGCCATCCGAACACCGCCCCCGGCCTGGCCCCGATCGCGCAGCTGTTGCACCAGTTGCAGAACGCGCAGGCCTTTAACAAGACCACCAACCGGGTGCGGGTGAAACGGCGCGATATCCTTGACCAGATGCCAGGCGTCGGCGGCACCCAATGGTATCTCCCGCCCGAGGATGTGCTGGGCAATATCGACCGGCTGCTGGGATATTACGAGACCGGAGATATCTCGGGCACCACCACCGACGGGCTGGGGGTGCTGGCGATGCTGTCCACTGTGAATGTCGCCGCGATCGGCACGCTTGACCAGATCAAGCAACAGCTGGCTGCGATGGTCAACAACGGGCTCGCCTTTACCAGCTTTGCCGGGATGGTGGTGCAGATGCACCATTCGCTGCCCGAATGCATGATGGCGATCAACCTGATGCCGCGCGATCTGGGCGTCGACAACTCGGCGATCACGCAGATCTATTCGCCCTTTCTGACCAATACCGGGTTGGGCGATATCAACAACGTCTACAATGAATGGCGCCAGGCGCGGTACACCGCCCTGGGTGGCGCCGGCCAGGTTCCGGACAATGCCACGCAGATGCTGATCGTGGTACAGGACATCTTTCAGATGCCCAACCGCGCCACCGCCGCCCATGAGGTGGCGCTGATCCTGCCGGTGACCGCGCAGGGAATGACGAACAACGCCTTTGTGTTCGGCAGCAATTTCTACAACTGGATCGTCGGCGCGCTCAACACCGCCAATCCGGGCCCCGCGATCACGCTGGAGAAGCTGTCGAGCGCCGTGTTCGACCAATGGTTCGGCCCCGATTTCAACCCCGCGATCGTGAACCCGCAATTCGGCCCCGAAGTGGTGGCCTGCGTCGAGCAAGGCATGGCGCTGCCGCGCAACCAGTTGCAGAACGCGGGCCAGTATCGCCAGATCGTGGCCCCCTTTGTCGGGCAGGCCGAGTATGGCCAGGTCGAGCCGGCGCAGGTCGGCAATCTGAACTGACGGATGCGCGGTGCCTGCGTCACGAACCGCCGCGCCGCGCGTCTTCCTAGTAACACACCCTGAGCCGCTGGAGAGAGCCATGTATGAGGAAATCGAATTTCTGCGCAGCCGGACCGATGAATTGCTGGTTCAGGTGCTGTCGCAATGGAGCGCAAGCGTGATGTCGAGCCGCGACCGCGGTCTGCCGCCCTATAGCAGCCTGGCCGCCGATCTGGCGGCGGCGCGCGACCGGCTGGCCGCAGCCGCCCAGGCGGCGGTCGAGCTGGACGGCTGGGACTATGTTGTCGAGTGCGACGAGGTGAGCGGCGAGGAACGGGTCGAGATGGATGTCGAAACCCGCGAGGTCAAATCGACCACCGTCCGCAAGGGTGGCCGCAAATGAGTGGATTTGCCGAAGAGTTGCCCCGCCTGCTGGCGGTGGGTCGCAACTGGGTCGGGCGCGAGCTGCACGAGGACGAGGTGATCGGTCTGGTGAACTGGCTCAAGTCCGAAACCGCCCATAACCCCGCTGCCGCAGGTCAGATCGACCGCGGGCTGGCTGCCGCCTCGTCGGTGATCGCCCAGGGCCGTCAGGCCGCCGAAGGCGCCATTGCCGATGCGTTCCGCTCGGTGCGCGGCGCGCCAGCGCCGCCACAGGCCCCGGGCCAGGCGCCACCGCCCTCGCTGCACGAGCGGGTGACGCGCACCGAACAGCGGGTACTGGAACAGGTGTTGAAATCGGGGGTCGTGGGCGAGGCCCGGATCGACCCGGCGATGGAGGCACAATTCGCCCAGCTGGCAGAGCATCTGGCCAATCTGATCGAGACCGAGGTGGTGCGTCAGGTCGAACTGCGCATGGTCGAGTTCGACGCCCGCACCGGCGCCCGGATCGAGGCTCAGAGCGCTCAGGTGGTCGAGCTGTGCAACCAGCTTTCGGCCGAGATCCGTCAGCAGCTGGCCCGCGACCTGCGTGCCGAGACCGCCCTGCGCCCTGCGCGCCCCGCCGCACAGAAAAAGAGCTAACCTGTTTTCACGAAACGGATTTCACCGCGTCAATATCGGTAAGACCCCAACCGCAAAGGAGCACTCCGAATGCCTTACAACACCGCAGTAAACTCTCAGATCACGGACGCGGTGACCCAGTCCAACGTCCAGGTGGTCGCTCAGGCGCCCGCGATGGCGATGGGCTCGGTCTATCAGTCGATGGCCCATTCGACCGGCATCCTGCTGCAGAACTCGGTTGCCGCCGCCCAGCAGCAAAGCGCGCTGAGCCAGGCCGCCGCCAACCAGGGCGTCATGCAGATCTACTCGCTGGACACCACCGCCGCGGCGGGGGCCAGCGAAAAGATCGGACAGGTGGGCACGCCGGACCAGATGTCCAGCCTGCTGGCGGTCCTCAACTCGTTCGGCGGCTGATCCGGCGAACCCCACTTCGATAAACCCAGTGCCAAACAAGGAGACAGATCATGACTTGGCCGACAGCAGTAAATGACCAGATCACCGACGCGGTGACCCAGTCCAACGTCAAGGTCGTGGGCGAAGCGCCCGCGATGGCGATGGGCACGGTCTATCAGACCATGGCCCATTCGACCGGCATCCTGTTCGAAAACGCGGTGGCCGCCGCGCAGCAGCAGAACGCGCTGAGCCAGGCCGCCTCGAACCAGGGCGTGATGCAGATCTATTCGCTGGACACCACCGCGACGGCAGGGGCCAGCGAGAAGATCGGTCAGACCGGCGTCGCCGACAACCTGACCAGCCTGCTGACCGTGCTGAACGCGTTCAAGCGCCCGCAGCAGCCCGGCGGTATCTGATCCCGCCACCTGCACCGGGAGAGCGGGGCGTGCCGTCGGGCGCGCCCCGTTTTCATGTGCCGGATCAGTCGATGACGGCGGTGGCCTCGATCTCGACCAGCGCGTCATCTTCGACCAGGCCGGATACCACCACCATGGCCATGGCCGGGAAATGGCGGCCCATCACCTTGCGATAGCTGGCGCCGATCTCGGATTGGCGGGCCATGTATTCCTTCTTGTCGATCACGTACCAGGTCAGCCGGGTGATGTGTTCGGCCCGACCGCCGGCGGCCTCGACCACATCCAGGATATTGCGCAGCGCCTGCTCCATCTGGCCGATGAAATCGTGGCTTTCGAACTGCTGCTGCGCGTTCCAGCCGATCTGTCCGCCGACATAGAGATGCCCGTCGCGGGTCAGCATTCCGTTGGCATATCCCTTGGCGGGTGCCCAGCCCTCGGGCTGGATGGTCTTGTGGGTCATGTCTGGCCTCCGTTTACTGAATGTCCGTGCGCAAGCGGAAGCGCTGGATCTTGCCGGTCTGAGTCTTGGGCAGCGCCTCGATGAAGCGGACGCTGCGCGGGTATTTGTAGGGGGCGATGGTCGCCTTGACGTGATCCTGCAAGGTCTTGACCATCAGCGCGTCGCCGGTATGCCCCGGCGTCAGCACCACATGGGCCTCGACGATATGGCCGCGCGCCTCGTCCGGGGCGCCGATGACGCCGCATTCGGCCACTGCCGGATGCGACAGCAGCGCCGCCTCGACCTCGGGTCCGGCGATGTTGTAACCCGAGCTGACGATCATGTCGTCGCTGCGAGCAGCGAAATGTAGATAGCCATCATCGTCCATCACGAAACTGTCGCCGGTCACGTTCCAGCCGTTCTGCACATATCCCGACTGCCGGTCATCGGCCAAATAGCGGCAGCCGGTCGGGCCGCGCACCGCCAGCCGTCCGACCTCGCCGCGCGGCGCTTCGTTGCCATTCTCGTCGAGAATACGCACCTGATACCCCGTCACCGGCTTGCCGGTGCAGGCGGGGCGGTGGTCGTCGAACCGGTTCGAGATGAAGATATGCAGCATTTCGGTGGCGCCGATCCCGTCGAGCATCGGCTTGCCGGTCTTGGCGATCCATTCGTCATAGACCGGTGCGGGCAGGGTCTCGCCCGCCGAAACCGCCGCCCGAAGCGAGCTGAGGTCTGCGCCTTCCTCCATCGCCTTGAGCATGAAGCGATAGGCGGTCGGCGCGGTGAAACAGACGGTGGCGCGGTATTGCTGGATGATCTCGACCATGTTGGGCGGGCTTGCCTGTTCCAGCAGGGTCGCGGCGGCGCCAAAGCGCAGCGGAAACACCGCCAGGCCGCCCAGGCCAAATGTAAAGGCCAGCGGCGGCGAGCCGATGAACACATCCTCGGGCACCACCCCCAGCACCTCGCGCGCATAACCATCGGCGATGATCAGCAGGTCGCGATGGAAATGCATCGTCGCCTTGGGGTCGCCCGTGGTGCCCGAAGTGAACCCCAACAGCGCCACATCGTCCCGCCCGGTTTCGACCGCCTGAAACCGCACCGGTTTTTGCAGCGCCAGCCGGTCCAGCTCGGCATCGTGGTTCGAGGTGCCATCAAAGCCCACCACCGTGCGCAGGTGTTTCGAGGTCTTGGCGCAGCTGACCAGCTCCTCCATCAGCCGTGTGTCACACAGCGCATGGGTGATCTCGGCCTTGTCGATGATCTTGGCCAGCTCGCCCGCGCGCAGCATCGGCATGGTGTTGACCACCACCGCGCCCGCCTTGGTCGCGGCCAGCCAGCAGGCCACCATGGCCGGGTTGTTGGCCGAGCGGATCAGCACCCGGTTGCCCGGCTTCACGCCCAGATCCTCGACCAGCACATGGGCCAGCCGGTTGGTCCAGTCGCTGAGTTCCTTGTAGGTGCGCCGCCGGCCGTTGCCGATCAGCGCGGTATGGTCGCCAAAGCCCTTGTCGACCATGGCATCGGTCAGCTCGACCCCGACATTCAGGTGCTCGGGATAGTCGAACCCGTCAAGCAGGAAATCGGGCCATTGATCCGTCGGCGGCAGGTTGTCCCGGGTGAAGGTGTCGATATGTGCGCTTGGTCCCAGCATGGTTCAGTCATTCGCCTCGGGCGGCAGGAAATCGACCTCGTGCTGGGCCGAGAGTTCGACCACCCGTTCGACATCCTCCAGATTGTCCAGCGCCTCGAACAGCTCTTTCAGCTTGCGCGCGGGCGAGACCCAGAACAGCGCGCGGGCCGGTTTGTCGGATTTGTTGAAATATCCATGCGGGATGCCCTTGGGCATGCGTACCAGATCGCCGGCGCGTGCCTTGGACCAGACCCCGTCCAGCTTCAGGTCCAGCTCGCCCTCCTGCACCAGGATGAATTCATCCTGGGTGGGGTGGACATGCACGGGCACGAACTGGCCCGGTTCCGAGTTCGTCTCAAAGGCAAAGGTCGTCTCGCAAACCGCCTTGGGGTAATAGGTCTGGCCCAGAATGTTCCAGACCACACCGTCATAGCCGGTGCCGTTTTCGGTAATGCCCTTTTCCAGATCCTTGGTCATGGTCTCTCCTCCCATTGACGTTTCGGTCTTATCCCTGCGCCAGCACCTGTCTGGCGATCACCACCCGCTGCACGTCGCTGGCGCCCTCGTAGATGCGCAGGGCGCGGATATCGCGATACAGTTCCTCGACCTTTTCGCCGCGCCGCACCCCGTCGCCGCCGAACAGTTGCACCGCCTTGTCGATCACCTGTTGGGCGTGGTCTGTGGAATAGAGCTTGGCCATCGCCGCCTCGCGGCTGACGCGCGGGGCGCCCATATCCTTGGCCCAGGCGGCGCGATAGGTGAGCAGCGCGCTGGCATCCACATCCAGGGCCATATCGGCGATATGGCCCTGCACCATTTGCAGATCGAACAGCGGCGCGCCCTGCACCTGTCGTGTGGTGACGCGCGCCAGCGACTCGTCCAGCGCACGGCGGGCAAATCCAAGCGCCGCCGCCGCCACGGTCGAGCGGAATACGTCCAGCACCGCCATCGCCACCTTGAACCCTTCTCCGGGCGCGCCCAAGAGCGCCGATTTCGGCACCCGTACATCTGTAAAGCGCAGCCGCGCCAGCGGGTGCGGCGCCATCACTTCGAGCCGTTCGACCACCTCGAACCCCGGCAGACCCGCTGGCAGGACAAAGGCGCTGAGCCCGCGCGCGCCGGGCGCCTCGCCCGTGCGGGCAATGAGCGTGTAGACATCGGCAATGCCGCCGTTCGAGATCCAGGTCTTTTCGCCGTTCAGCACGTAATCGTCACCATCGGCGGTGGCGGTCATGGTCGAATTGGCCACGTCCGAGCCCGATTGCGGTTCGGTCAGCGCAAAGGCCGCGATCGCCTGACCGCTGCGGGTGAGCGGTAGCCATTCGGCCTGCTGTTCGGGGGTGCCAAACAGCGAGATCGCCCCGGTGCCCAGTCCCTGCATGGCAAAGGCGAAATCGGCCAGCCCGTCATGGCGGGCGAGGATCTCACGGCTGAGGCAGAGGGTCCGCACATCCAGCCTCTCGCCCTCGACCGCCGCAGTGGCCTGCAACCAGCCGCCCGCGCCCAGATCCGCCACCAGCTTGCGGCAGGCCGCGTCAATGTCGCCGTGATCCACATGCAGGCGCGCGCACCAGCCCTCCATCGCCTCGGCGCGGGCGCGATGGGTCTCGTCGAAAAACGGCCAGGTCAGGAAGCTGCGGTCTGCCATCTCTTTCCTCCAAGGGGCTTCATTCCGCCCCAAATACTCAATTGCGCTGGCCTCAATCGCCCAAAAAGACGGGTTTTTCCTTGGCCACAAAGGCGCGGTAGGCGCGTTCGAAATCGCCGGTCTGCATGCAGATCGCCTGTGCCTGCGCCTCGGCCTCGATCGCCTGTTCGATCGACATCGACCATTCCTGCGCCAGCATGGTCTTGGTGATCATATGGCCGAAATTCGGGCCAGCCGCGATTTGCGAGGCCAGTTTGCGGGCCTCGTCCTCCAGTGCGTCCGCCGCCACCAGCCGGTTGTGAAAGCCCCAGGCGGCGCCCTCGTCAGCATTCATCGCGCGGCCGGTATAGAGCAGTTCCGCCGCGCGGCCCTGACCGATGATGCGGGGCAGGATGGCGCAGGCGCCCATGTCGCAGCCGGCCAGTCCTACGCGGGTAAAGAGAAAGGCCACCTTGGCCTCGGGCGTGGCGATGCGCAGGTCAGAGGCCATAGCAATGATCGCGCCCGCGCCCACGCAGATGCCGTCGATGGCGGCGATCACCGGCTTGCCGCAATTGATCATCGCCTTGACCAGATCGCCGGTCATGCGGGTGAATTGCAGCAGCTCTTTCATGTTCATCCGGGTGAGCGGCCCGATGATGTCATGCACATCGCCGCCCGAGCTGAAATTGCCGCCGTTCGAGGCAAAGACCACCGCCTTGATGTCGTCATTGTAATGCAGGTCGCGGAACCAGTCGCGCAGCTCGGCATAGCTGTCGAAGGTCAGCGGGTTCTTGCGCTCGGGCCGGTCCAGCGCGATGCGCGCGATGCCGTCCTCGATGGTACACAGGAAATGGGTGGTGTCGGCGGCGCTCATGATTTTCCCTCTGTCAGAATGCGGTCCAGCGTGGCGGTGATCGCACGCGCCTCGTCGGCGTCGAGCGACCCCAGCAGGCCGTCGACCCAAGTTTCGTGGCGTGCGGCCTGGCGAGCGAATTCCTCTTCGCCCTTGCGGGTCAGACGAACCCGGTTGGCGCGGCGGTCGCCCGGCACCGGTTCGCGCAGCACATGGCCGTCCTCGACCAGCCGTTCGATGATGCCGGTGACATTGCCGTTCGACACCTTCAGGAGGCCCGACAGCTCGCTCATCTTCAGCCCGCCTGCGTTGCGGGCCAGCGCGCTCATCACGTCAAAGCGCGGCAGGGTCGAGGCGAACTCGGTGCGCAGGTTCTCGCGCAGCCCCGATTCCACCGCGCGCGTGGTTTTGAGCAATTTCAGCCAGAGGCGCAGCCGCGCCTTGCTGTCCGGCCCGGCATCGGGGCGGGGGTTGGGTGCGCTCATATCTCTCCTCCCGACAGGGCAAGGGCATGGCCGTTCACCGATCGGGCGGCCTGGGAACACAGCCAGAGGACCGCGCCCGCCACCTCGTCCACTTGAATGAACCGGTCCTGCGGATTGCCCTTGCGCAGCGACTTTGCCGCAGCTTCCGCGCTCAGGCCGGTCTTGTCCACGATATTGGCGATCGAGCGGTCCAGCATCGGGGTTTCGATGAAGCCGGGGCAGATGGCGTTTGCGGTCACGCCCGTGCGGCCCAGTTCCACCGCCAGCGCCCGGATCAGTCCCACGACCCCGTGTTTGGCGGCGCAATAGCCCGCCACATAGGGATACCCCTTGAGCCCGGCGGTCGAGGCGATGGCGATCAGCCGACCCGCGCCCGCGGTTTCCATATCCGCAAGCCCCGCCTGAAAGCTGTTGAACACGCCCTTGAGGTTCACATCCAGCATCTGCTGGAACCCCTCGGCGGACATTTTCCGGAACGGTGTGCTGTCGGCGGCGCCCGCGTTGGCGACCACCACGCCCACCGGCCCGTTCAGCTCGCGTGCCTGCCGAAAGGCGGTGCGAACCGCCTGCGGATCGGTCACGTCGCAGGTGACCCATCCGATGAACTTGTGCTGTTTGGCGACCTCGCGCAGCGGTGCCTCGCGGCGGCCCAGCACGGTGACCTTGGCGCCGGCATGGGCCAGCGCCTCGGCAATCGCGGCGCCGGTTCCGGTGCCGCCGCCTGTCACCACAGCATGGGCGCCCTCCAGCATCATGCGCGGATCTCCGTCTCGGCGTCACGGTCGGCCAGGCGCCAGGCCTGATCGCGGCCCGCCAGATAAGGCAGCGGCCAGTCGGCGTGGCGGTCGCCGATGCGGGCGGCCTCGTGCAGGGTCCAATAGGGGTCGGCCAGATGCGGGCGGCCCACGCAGATCAGGTCGGCCCGGCCCGCCATCAGGATCGAGTTGGCATGGTCGGCCTCATAGATATTGCCCACCGCCATGGTGGCGATACCGGTCTCGTTGCGGATGCGATCCGAGAACGGGGTCTGGAACATGCGGCCATAGACCGGCTTGGCCTCGATCGAGGTCTGGCCCGCCGAGACGTCGATGATATCGGCGCCCGCCGCGTGGAACATGGCCGCGATCTTGACCGCCTCCTCTGGCGTGACACCGGCCTCTTCCACCCAGTCATTGGCCGAGATGCGCACCGAAAGGGGGCGCTCTTCGGCCCAAGCGGCCCTCATCGCGGTGAACACTTCCAGCGGATAGCGCATGCGGTTTTCCAGCGAGCCGCCATATTCGTCGCTGCGATTGTTCGACATCGGCGAGATGAAGGAGGAGATCAGATAGCCATGCGCGGCGTGCAGCTCGATCATGTCGAAACCCGCCCGCTCGGCCATTTGCGCGGCCGCGACGAACTGATCGCGCACCGCGTCCATATCCGCCCGCGTCATCTCGCGTGGGGTGGCATTGTTGGCGGACCACGGGATGGGCGAGGCAGAGATCAGGTCCCAGTTCTCGGCTTTCAGCGGCGCGTCCATCGTCTCCCAGCCCAGTTGGGTCGAGCCCTTGCGCCCGGAATGGCCGATCTGGCAGCAGATTTTCGCGCTCGTCTCGCCATGCACGAAATCTGTCAGCCGTTTCCAAGCGGCCTCATGCTCGGGCGCATAGAGACCGGGACAGCCCGGCGTGATGCGGCCCTTGGGGCTGACACAGGTCATCTCGGTATAGACCAGTCCCGCGCCGCCCTTGGCACGTTCGCCGTAATGGATCAGATGCCAGTCGGTCGGGCAGCCATCGACCGCCTTGTATTGCGCCATGGGTGAGACCACGATGCGGTTCTTCAACTCCATGTCGCGCAGGCGAAAGGGGGCGAACATCGGCGCGCGCACGGGTTCGGCCGCAGCGCCCGCGCGGGTCTGGAACCATTGTTCGGCCGAGCGCAGCCAGTCGGCATCGCGCAGGCGCAGGTTCTCGTGGCTGATCCGCTGGCTGCGGGTCAGCAGCGAATAGTTGAACTGCACCGGATCCATGTCCAGATACCGTTCGACCTGCTCGAACCATTCCAGCGAGTTGCGCGCCGCCGATTGCAGGCGCAACACCTCGAGGCGGCGTTCCTCCTGATAGCGCTCGAACGCGCTTTCCATCGTTGGCTCGGAATGCAGGTAGGTGGCCAGCGAAATGGCGCTGTCAAAGGCAAGGCGTGAGCCCGAGCCGATCGAGAAATGCGCGGTTGCCGCCGCGTCGCCCATCAGCACCACGTTTTCATGGTGCCATTTCTCGCAGAGCACGCGGGGAAAGTTGATCCAGACCGCCGAGCCGCGCAGGTGGCTGGCATTGGACATCAGCGCATGACCGCCCAGATGCGCGGCAAAGATACGCTCGCAGGTGGCGACGCTGTCTTCCTTGGACATATGCTCGAATCCCCAGGCGTCCCAGGTCTCCTGGCTGCATTCCACGATCACCGTCGCGGTGTCCTCGTCGAACTGATAGGCATGCACCCACATCCAGCCATGTTCGGTCTTTTCGAAGATGAAGGTGAAGGCGTCGTCGAATTTCTGGTGGGTGCCAAGCCAGATGAACTTGCACTGCCGGGTGTCGATATCGGGTTTGAAATGCGCGGCCAGATCGCTGCGCACGCGCGAGTTCAGCCCGTCGCAAGCGACCACCAGATCGTATTCAGCCTGATACTCGGCGATGGGCCGCGCCTCGGTCTGGAATTGCAGATCGACGCCAAGTTCCCGCGCGCGATCCTGAAGCAGGAGCAACATCGCCTTGCGCCCGATCCCGGCAAAACCGTGCCCGCCCGAGACGGTGCGCACCCCGTCATGCACCACCGCGATATCGTCCCAATAGGCAAAGTTCGAACGGATCGTCTCGGCGCTGATGGGGTCGTTGGCGGCCAGGTTTTCCAGCGCGTCATCGCTCAGCACCACGCCCCAGCCGAATGTATCGTCCCCCTTGTTGCGCTCGATCACGCTGACCTGATGCGAAGGGTCGCGCAGCTTCATCGAAATGGCGAAATACAGCCCCGCCGGACCGCCACCCAGACATGCGATACGCATTGCATCCTCCCTCGCAAGATACGCTGATTGAGAATGAGGATACGGGGATTCGGGTATATTTCAAGCATAAACCTTTAAGCTTGAAATATATCGGGGTGGCGATTACCCTGCCGACAAGACAGGAGGATCTGCGATGATCGACTGGGACGATGCATTCGACAATTCCAGCTATGTGCCGGGGTCGGGCGGGCTGGCCGCCGCCTGGGGCGCGGCAGCGGCGGCGTGGCGCAAAAACCGGGGCGGGACGCTTGACATCGCCTATGGCCGTGGCGCGCGAAACCGGCTTGATCTGTTCTGCCCCGAGGGCGCGGCGAAGGGCCTCGTGGTGTTCGTGCATGGCGGCTATTGGCAGAAGCTCGACAAGAGCTTCTGGTCGCATTTTGCCGCCGGGCCGCTCAGCCGGGGCTGGGCGCTGGCGGTGCCTTCTTACACTCTGGCGCCCGAGGCGCGGTTGGGCCAGATGGCCGAGGAGATCCGCGCAGCGATCGAGGAGGCGGCGCGCCATGTGGCGGGGCCGGTGCGGCTGGCGGGCCATTCCGCCGGTGGCCATCTGGTGGCGCGCATGGCCTGTGCCGACGGGCCGCTGCCCGACCGGCTGGACCGGGTGATCAGCATCAGCGGTATCCACGATCTGCGCCCGCTGCTGGGCACCCGGATGAACGAGGTGCTGCACCTGGACGCGGCAGAGGCCGAGGCCGAAAGCCCGGCCTTGCTGTCCCGGCGCGCGGGCCTGTCGGTAACCTGCTGGGTCGGTGCCAACGAGCGGCCCGAACTGGTGCGCCAGACGCGCCTTCTCTCCGAGGCCTGGAACGTGCCGAACGTGTTCGATCCGGGCCATGACCATTTCTCCGTTGTTGCCGAACTGGGCAGGCCCGGTTCGGCCCTGCTGACCGAGCTTCTCAAGGATTGATCTGATGTCCCAGGCCTATGACCCCAGCCAGGAAGGCGCCAAGATGTCCTATGCCAAGGACATGAGCTATGGCGACTATCTGCATATGGATGCGCTGCTGGCGACCCATCATCCGCAATCGGATGCCCATGACGAGATGCTGTTCATCATCCAGCACCAGACCAGCGAATTGTGGATGCGGCTGGTGTTGCACGAACTCAGGGCGGCGCGCGCCCTGTTGCTGGCGGGCGGCGACTTCCGGCCCGCGTTCAAGATGCTGACGCGGGTGGCGCGGATCTTTGATCAGCTCAATTCTGCCTGGGACGTACTGCGCACGATGACGCCCAGCGACTATACGACGTTTCGCAATGCGCTTGGCAATTCCTCGGGCTTCCAGTCGCATCAGTATCGGCTGATCGAATACATGCTTGGCAATCGCAACACCGCGATGATGAAGGTGCATGAACACCGCCCCGAGCTGCACGCGATGCTGGCGGCGGAACTGGAGCAACCCTCGCTCTATCATGTGGCGTTGCGGGCGCTGGCGGCCAAAACCGGTGCCAGTTTCGCGCCCGAGGTCTACCGCATGGACAATCCCCACAGCGCCGATGCGGCGGTGCAGGCGGCCTGGCGGCAGGTCTACGAGGACCCGGCGAAATACTGGGACCTTTACGAGCTGGGCGAGAAGCTGGTCGATCTGGAAGACTATTTCCGCCGCTGGCGGTTCAACCATGTCACCACGGTGGAACGGGTGATCGGGTTCAAACGCGGCACCGGCGGCACCAGCGGTGTGCAATACCTGCGCCGTATGCTTGAGGTCGAGCTGTTCCCCGAACTCTGGCACCTGCGCGGCGATCTTTGATCGGTTCCGCGTGAACGGCCTCAGCCCGGACACATCCCGGCCGGAACCCAGACCCGCCTTGCCGTGCGGCGCTTTGCGACGGGGCAAGGCAGGGGGCAAAGCACCGGCCGGTTCCGGACATGGGTCAAAAATCCTTATGAAATAAACGATATTCATGTATGGTCGCGGCCAGCTTGGCCCGATGCACGTTGCCTGCAGCGGTGCCTATTTTGGCTCGACCATTTTGCGACGCCCGGCTGGGAGTGTGACCGGCTGGCGCGCTGAACACTCATTTACAGGAGGCTGTCATGCCCGAACTTTTCAACTCCGACATCGAAGAAGCCCCCGAAGCCCGGCTGGAAGACACTTCCGTGATGAGCTCGATCAGCTCTGGCGACGAAGGAGACGAGGGCAACGAGGACAACGAAGGCAACGAAAACGACGAGGGCAACGAGGGCAATGAAATCTCGGCCTCGACCTATGACGACGATCACAACGAAGGCAACGAAGGAAACGAGGGCAACGAGGGCGTTGACGGCCAGGAAGACGACGAGGGCAACGAAGGCGACGAAGGCAACGAGGGCAACGAGGGCAACGAGGGGAACGAAGGCGACGAGGGGAACGAAGACGACGAGGGGGATGAGAACGACGAAAACGACGAGAACGACGAGCATAACGAAGCCGATGAAGGCAACGAACATGACGAGGGGGACGAGAATTTCTCGATCATCTCCAACAACACCGACGGACAAATCGACCTCTCCGAAGCTGACGAGGGCAATGAATTTGATGAGGGGGATGAGGACAGCACATACTGGGACTTCAACTTTGATGACGAGTACGACGAGGGCATAGATGCAAATATGCATGAGGCCGACGAAGGCGACGAGGGTGACGAGGGCGACGAGAACAACGAAGGCAACGAGAACAACGAAGGTGACGAAGGTAACGAAGGCGATGAGGGCAACGAGGGCGATGAAGGATTAATCAATATTGGCCTGGAAGGGGACGAAGGTAACGAGGGCAACGAGGGCGACGAGAACGACGAAGGCAACGAAGGCAACGAGAACGACGAGAACGACGAAGGCGACGAGAATAACGAAGCCGACGAAGGTAACGAGTTCGACGAAGGCGATGAAGATGGCGAGTTCTTCGGCAGAGGCCAGGAAGCTGACGAAGGCGACGAAGGCGATGAAGACGACGAGGACGACACTTTTGGTGGCCTCCTAGAGGAAGCCGACGAAGGCAACGAAGGCGACGAGGGCGATGAGGATGACGAAGGCGACGAGGATGACGAGGGCGACGAAGGTGACGAGGGCGACGAGAGTCAGAACGGCGACGAGGGTGACGAGGGTGACGAAGGCGACGAACTGAACGACGGCGACGAGGGCAACGAGGGCGACGAAGGCAACGAGGGTAACGAGGCCAACGAAGGCAACGAGGGCGACGAGGACAACGAAGGAAACGAGGGCAACGAAGGCAACGAGGGCAACGAAGGAAACGAAGCCAACGAAGGCAACGAGGGCGACGAAGACAACGAAGGAAACGAAGAGGACGAAGGCAACGAAGACAACGAGGGCAACGAGGGAAATGAAGGCAGCGAGGGCAACGAAGGCGATGAGGGGGACGAAGGCAATGAAGGCAACGAAGGCAACGAAAGCAACGAAGGAAATGAGGGCGGCCTGAACGACGAGGGCGACGAGGGCGACGAAAACGACGAGGGCAACGAAAACGACGAGGGCGACGAAAACAACGAGGGCGACGAAGGCAACGAGGATAACGAAGGCAACGAAGAAGACGAAGGCAACGAGGACGACGAAGGCGACGAGGACAACGAAGACGACGAAGGCGACGAAGACGACGAGGGCGACGAAGACGACGAGGGCGACGAATCCCTTGAGCCCGACCACCCCTCGCGGCACGACGAGGGCGATGAAGGCGACGAGGACGACGAAGGCGACGAGGATGCCGATGCTCTGCTCGATGATGAGGGGGACGAAGGCGATGAGGGGGACGAGAATGACGACGGCAACGAAGGCGACGAAGACGACAACCTTGCCGATTCCGGCAACGAAGACGACGAAGGCGACGAGCTGAACGAGCCCGACAACGGCGACGAAGGCGACGAGCATGACGAAGGCAACGAACATGACGAAGGCGACGAAGACGACGAGGGAGACGAAGGCGACGAAGGCGACGAGGGGGATGAAGACGACGAAGGCGACGAGAGCGTGTGATCCCAACTGATGCGACTGTCGGGCGGATGCGATCGTTTTGATCCGGGCCTGCTCGCCTGAGCTTTGGATCAGACCGCAGCGGGGGCGCAGTTGGCATATGATCCGGTCGCGGGGTGACTCTCTGGGCCGCCCAAATCAGGAGTAGACCGGATGATTGCAGTGCGCCACCGCGTGTATCGGCGCGGTGCCCTCTAGGCGCACAGCCGAAGAAAATTCGGCGAATTTTCTTCTCGCCGGTCGCGGTGCGACCGGCGTCTCGCCTGTCCGCGACACAAACCCCCTGGAAATTTGGTCGCTCTCGTCATGGACGGGGCGGGGCGGCTGGTCTAACGTCCCCCTCGGACCCAATGGCCCGGACCAACAGCCACGAGGTAAGTTCATGCAATATCACAGCCCCGACAGCTTTGCCCAAGCCGCAAGGCTGGCCGCCGAAGCCGAGGGCATCACCCGGTTTCTCGCCGGGGGGACCGATGTTCTGGTGCAGTTGCGCGCCGATATCGTCACCCCCGACACGCTGATCGACATCAAGAAGATCCCCGGCACCCATGACATCACCCGCAACGGGGATGGCAGCTGGACCCTGGGAGTGGCTGTCCCCGGCGCCGAGCTGGGCGAGCATGCGGGGCTGGTCGCCGACTGGCCCGGCGTGGTCGAGGCGATGAACCTGGTGGGCTCCACCCAGGTGCAGGGTCGTGCGACGCTGACCGGCAATCTCTGCAACGGCTCGCCGGCCGCCGATTCCGTGCCCGCCATGGTTGCCGCCTCCATGACCGCGACCGTGACCGGGCCCGATGGCGAACGTGTCGTCGCGGTCGAGGATATTCCGACCGGACCGGGCCGCACCTCTCTGGCCAAGGGTGAACTGGTTTCGGCGCTGCACATTCCGGCACGCGGCGCGAATGCGGGCGATGCCTATCTGCGCTTCATCCCGCGCAGCGAGATGGATATCGCGGTGGTGGGCTGTGCGGTGAACCTGCGTCTGGACGGAGATACCATCACCGAAGCACGCGTGTCGCTTGGCGCCGTGGCGCCGACCGTTCTGCTGGTCCAGGACGCCGCTGCCGCGATCATCGGCTCCACGCTGGATGATGCCGCGCTCGACCGTCTGGCCGCCGCCGCCTCGGCCGCCTGCAAGCCGATCGACGACAAGCGCGGCACCATCGCGTTCCGCACCGAGGTTGCCGGCGTGCTGGCCAAGCGTGTCGCGCGCATCGCCTATGCCCGGGCCAAGGGTGAAATCATCAGGGGGCACCACGGATGAGCAAGATCCACGTATCCACCACCGTCAACGGCGATGCGGTCGAATATCTCTGCGACCCGCGCGAAACCCTGCTGGACTGCCTGCGCGACAAGCTGAGCCTGACCGGCGCCAAGGAAGGCTGCGGCACCGGCGATTGCGGTGCCTGCTCGGTGACGCTCGACGGGCGGCTGGTCTGTTCCTGCCTGGTGCTGGGGGTCGAGGCCGAAGGCAAGGAAATCGGCACGGTCGAGGGCATCGCCGAGGGCGATGTGCTGCACCCGCTGCAGCAGAAGTTCATCGATTATGCCGCGCTGCAATGCGGTATCTGCACGCCCGGCATCCTGGTGGCGGCCAAGGCGCTGCTGGAACAGAACCCGGACCCGACCGAAGAAGAGGTGCGGTTCTGGCTGGCCGGCAACCTGTGCCGCTGCACCGGCTATGACAAGATCATCCGCGCCGTGATGGACACGGCCCGCGACATGAGGGAGGCGGTATAATGGCGCTCGACGATCGCAAATCCGACGGTTTCACCTTTGTCGGCACCCGCCCGAACCGGCCCGACGGGCTGGACAAGGTCACCGGCCGCGCCCGGTTCGGTGCCGATGCCCATGCCCCCGGCATGCTGCATGGCGCCATCCTGCGCAGCCCGCACGCCCATGCCCGCATCTTGCGCATTGACACCTCCAAGGCCGAGGCACTGAAGGATGTGAAGGCAGTGGTCACCCGCGCCGATTTCTCGGACAAGGTGGAATTTGCGCCGGGGCTGGAGGGTGATTTCTGGAACATCCTTGAAAACGTCATGGCCGGCGACAAGGCGCTTTATGACGGGCATGCGGTGGCCGCTGTTGCCGCCACCTCGGCGCTGGCGGCGCGTGATGCGCTCAAGCTGATCGAGGTGGACTACGAGGTCCTGCCGCATGTGACCGATGTGGACAAGGCGATGCTGATGGATGCGCCGGTGATCCGTCAGGGGGCCGCGGACTATTCCGTGCCCGAGGGGATGCATCCCAACGTGGTGCGCAAACACGAAAGCGGCCATGGCGATGTCGAGGCGGGCTTTGCCGAAGCCGACCTGGTGATCGAGGATCATTTCACCACCGAGGCGACCCACCAGGGTTATATCGAACCGCATGCCTGCCTGGCCACGCTGGGTGCGGACGGCAAGGGAGAGCTGTGGTGTTGCACCCAGGGACACTGGATCGTGCAGAAAACCTGTGCCGCGCTTCTGGGGATCGAAACCGCCAACCTGCGGGTGACCGCCTCGGAGATCGGTGGCGGCTTTGGCGGCAAGACCACCGTGTTCATCGAGCCGGTGGCGCTGGCGCTGTCGCGCAAGGCCAACAAACCGGTAAAACTGGTGATGAGCCGGTCCGAGGTGTTCCGCGCCACCGGGCCGACCGCCTCGGCCTCGATGGATATCAGGATCGGCATGAAGAAGGACGGCACGCTGACCGCCGCCCAGGGCACGTTCCGCCTGCAGGGCGGCGCCTTTCCCGGCGGCCCGGCGGATTTCACCGCCATGTGCGCCTTTGCCCCCTATAACCTGCCGCATGTGCGCCAGGTGGGCTATGACGTGATGACCAACCGGCCCAAACAGGCCGCCTATCGCGCGCCCGGATCGCCCATGGCGGCCTTTGCGGTGGAATCGGTGATCGACGAGCTGTGCAATCAGCTGGGGCTCGACCCGATCGAGGTGCGGCTCAAGAATGCCTCGCGCGAGGGGACCAAGGCGAGCTATGGGCCCAGGTTCCAGCGGGTCGGCCTGGTCGAAACGCTGGAAGCGGCCAAGGCCCATCCCCATTACACCGCGCCGCTGAAACCGGGGCAGGGGCGGGGAATTTCCTGCGGGTTCTGGTTCAACCATGGTGGCGAAACCTCGGTCTCGCTGGCGCTGAGCGAGGATGGCTCGGCCCAGGTCATGGTGGGCACGCCCGATATCGGCGGCAGCCGCGCCTCGATGGCGCTGATGGCGGCCGAGGTGCTGGGCATCCCGTACGAGAACATCCGGGTGACCATCGCCGACACCGCCACGCTGGGTTACAACGACGTGAGCCACGGCAGCCGGGTGACCTATGCCAGCGGGCTGGCCACCATCAAGGCGGCGCGCCACGCGGTCGAGAAACTGTGCGAGCGGGCGGCCAAGAAATGGGGCATCCCGGTGGATGCGGTGAAATGGGAAAACGGCTGCGCGGTGCCTTCGGGCCCGAATGCGGGCGAATTCGACCCGCTGCCGCTGGCCGATATCACCGCCGATATGGGGCGCACGGGCGGGCCGATCTCGGGCCATTTCGAGGCGACACCCGAAGGCGCGGGCGTCAGCTTTGCCACCCATATCGTGGATGCCGAGGTGGACCCCGAGACGGGCAAGACCAAGGTCGTGCGCTATACGGTGGTGCAGGACGCCGGCAAGGCGATCCATCCGACCTATGTCGAAGGGCAGTTCCAGGGCGGCGCGGCGCAAGGCATCGGCTGGGCGCTGAACGAGGAATACATCTATGGCGCCGACGGGCGGCTGCAGAACAGCGTCTTCCTCGATTACCGCATCCCGGTGGCCAGCGACCTGCCGATGATCGACACGGTGATCGTCGAGGTGCCCAATCCCGGCCACCCGTTCGGGGTGCGCGGGGTGGGTGAAACGTCGATCTGCCCGCCGCTGGCGGCCATCGCCAACGCGGTCTCGGCCGCCGCCGGCGCGCGGATGCGGCAATTGCCGATGTCGCCGCCGCGTATCCTGGCGGCGCTCAAGGCGGATGGTTGAGGTCCATCTCTGGTCCGGCCTCCGGTCGCTGGCCGGGGGCTGCGAGGTGGTCTCGGTCGAGGCCCGCGATACCGGCGAGATGCTGCGCGCCCTGGTGCGCGCACATCCCGAATTGCAGGCGCCCATCGACGCGGGTGTCTCGGTTGCCATCGACGGGCGGGTGATCGCCTCGGGCCTGACCGAACCGATCCCCGAGGGGGCCGAGGTCTATCTGATGCAGCGCCTGCGCGGCGGGTAGGCTCCCGCCCCCCTCGGTGCCCCTTGCGGGGCGCCTGCGGGCGTTGGGCCGGGCGCCGCTGCGCGGCGGATTTCTTGCGAGGCTCTGCCTCGCGCTCCGGAGTATTTCGAACCAGAAAGAAGCTGAATCGTGCCTGCGCTTTCCTCTTGCTGAAAATATCCGGGGGGGTCACTGCAGGTGACGGGGGCAGCGTCCCCTCCACCTGTTAGCTGCGCGGGTCGTCAAGGGGCTGCTCGAACCGGCGCGGCATCAGGCCGGCCTGGAACCACGAGACCATCGAATAGATGGAATAGACTGGCAGGCCCGTGCGCCTGCGCAGGTCGGCGGCATAGGGCACCATATTGGTGCATTCCAGAACGATGGCGCCCGCGTCGGGTTCCTGCGCCACGATCTCGTCGGCCGCATCCAGCATGTCCAGACGGCAGGCGTCGAAGTCGATCTGCGGCGCGTCGCCCAGGATGTCGCGGGTAAAGACGCGGCCCGCGTCGGTACCGTAAACAGGGGTGTCGAGCGGCACCCCCGCCGCGGCCAGATGCGCCGGTGTCAGTGTCGCCTTGGAGATGGTCAGGATCACGACCTTCTTGCCCGGTGGCAGCAGGGCCTGCACCATCGGGACCTGCATCAGCGATGAGGTCGCCACCGGTACGCCGAGGGCGGCGCGCAACTCCTCCTGAACCAGCGCGAGAAAGCCGCAATTGGTGGTGATCCCGTCCGCGCCGGTGGCCACCAGGTCGCGCCCCGCCTCGACAAAGGTGTCGAGCAGCGCGCGGGGGTCGCCGCGCACGACCCGGTCAGGCGAGGCACCGCGCACCACCCGGTACTGCACCGGAAAGGGCCAGGTCAGCGCATTGCCCATATCGCCGGGAATGCGGGGAAAGCGGGTTTCCAGCATCAGGATGCCGACCGTGGCACCATAGACCGTCTTGCCGCCAGGGATCAGGGACATGTTCGCCTCAGAGTTCGGGGACATAAAGTTGGGCATAGGCATCGCGCACCGCCTGGGTCGCCCCTTCGCGGCGGCGTTCGATATGGGCACGCATTTCGGCCATGGCGCCGTCTGCGTCGTGGCGGGCCACCGCGTCGAGGATGCGTTGATGCGCCGAAACCATGGTCTGGCCCTGCGGCCCCAGCGCCTGCAGGCGGCGCAGGTCGATTAGGCGCAGATAGCGGATGCGGTCATTGAGATTGTCGAGCATCCGCGCCAGCTCGCCATTGCCCGACAGCGCGCAGAGCCTTGTGTGAAACCATTCATCCATGCTGAGCAGCGCCTCGGTATCGGCGCGCGCAGTATAGTCGGGCGCGATATCCTCGAGGTCCTGCATCAGGATGGCGATCTCGCGCTCGTCGCCGCGCAGGGCGGCGAGGCGCGCCGCCTCGACCTCGACCGCCACCCGTGCCTCGTAGAGATCCATCACCAGTTCCGGCGAGAGCGAGCGGCAGAAGAAGCCGCGCCCCGAGCGGAAGGTCAGGAAACCCTCGGCCACCAGCCGGTTCAGCGCCTCGCGGATCGGGGTGCGCGAGGCGTCGAGCTGGGTTGCAAGCGCGCTTTCGTTGATGCGGGCGTCGGGCTTGAAGGCGAAATCCGCCGCCATGCGGCGGAGCGCCTGGTAGAGCCGGTCAACATTGCTTTCCGATTTGGTCATCTAGCGCCTCGATCTAGGGGCAGGATATCGCGGGGTTGACTTGTGCGCAAGATGTGATGCAGAGCTGTATACAATTCTGAACGCAAATGTTGTGAGGGCGAGTCGCATGGACAACCGGATGAATGGCGCCGAGGCGATGGTGCGCATGCTCGAGGCGCAGGGGGTGCGGCATATCTTTGGCCTGTGTGGCGATACCACCTTGCCGTTTTATGACGCGATGCTGCGGCTCGACCATCAGATCACCCATGTGCTGACCCGCGACGAGCGCTGCGCCACCTATATGGCCGATGGGTATTCCCGCGTGACAGGCCGTGTTGGCGTGGCCGAGGGGCCGTCGGGCGGTGGAGCCACCTATATTCTGCCGGGGCTGATCGAGGCCTCGGAAAGCTCTTATGCGGTGTTGGGGATCACCACCGATATCTCGGTCGCCTCTTACGGCAAGTATCCCCTGACCGAGGTCGATCAAAAGGCGCTGATGGCGCCCCTGACCAAGTGGAATACGGTGATCAGCCGGGCCGATCACATCCCGCGCATGGTGCGGGCGGCGTTCCGGGCGATGACCACGGGGCGTTCGGGCGCGGCGCATATCGGGCTGCCCTATGACGTGCAATATGACCCGGTGGATGCTGCCGATATCTGGGCCGATCCGGTGACCGCCAGCTATCCCGCCTACCCGCAGTCCCCCGCGCCCGGCGCGGCACAGGCGGCGGTGGAGGCGATCCTGTCGGCGAAAAACCCGCTTATCGTTTGCGGTGGTGGCGTTGTGATCGCGCAGGCCTGGGAGGAGCTGGACCGGCTGGCAACCCGGCTCGACATTCCGGTGGCCACCTCGATCTCGGGGCAGGGGTCTCTGGCCGAGACCCATCCCAACTGTCTGGGCGTCGTCGGCTCGAACGGGGGCACCGACGAGACATGGGAGATGATGGAGGCTGCCGATCTGGTGGTGTTCATGGGCTGCCGGGCCGGGTCGACCACCACCGCGCGGTGGGAGGCGCCGAAACCGGGCACCCGGATCGTGCATTTCGACAATGACCCGATGGTGATGAACGCCAATTACCGGACCGAGGTCGCGGTGGTGGGCGATCTGCGGCTGGCCCTGGCCGAGGTGAACGCAGCGCTGGACGCCCGCGCGCAAGGGGCCGATACTTTTGGCGGCGCGGCGGCGGTTGCCGAGAAGAAGACGCGCAAGTTCGAGGCGTTCGAGGTGCTGGCGCGTTCCGATCAGGCACCGATCCGGCCAGAGCGGGTGATCCGCGCGCTGATGAACACGCTGCCCGAGGATGCGACCGTGGTGTCCGATCCCGGCACCAGCTGCCCCTATTTCTCGGCCTATTACCAGTTGCCGCGTCCGGGGCGGCATTTCATCACCAACCGCGCGCATGGGGCGCTGGGATACTCGCTGTCAGCGGCGTTGGGCGCCTGGTACGGGCGGCCCGCGTCCAAGACCGTGGCGCTGATGGGTGACGGGTCGTTGGGGTTCACGGTGGGCGAGCTGGAGACGGTTTGCCGGTCGCGGGCGCCGATCACCTATGTGGTGTTTTCCAACGCGACATTCGGCTGGATCAAGGCCAGCCAGTTCGCCGACAAGGACGCGCGCTATTACAACGTCGATTTCAACCGCACCGACAACGCGGCGATTGCGGCGGCCTATGGGGTGAAATCCTGGCGGGTCGAGGACCCCGCCGAGCTGGAGCGGGTGCTGGCCGAGGCGATTGCCCATGACGGGCCGACGCTGGTCGATGTGATCACGCAGCCGCTGGAGGAAAGCAACGCCCCCGTCCGCCGCTGGATGGGTTGAGGCGGACGGGGGCTGGGCAGGCGGTTCGGGAGGGCCGCCTGGAGCGGATCGCGTGCTTGGGCGGTGACGCGATCTGCTCTGGTCTGATGCGTGTGCGTGTCTAGCCGATCTGGCGGGCGCTGCCCGAGACGCGGACGCCGTCGCCGGGGGTGGTGCCGATCTCGACCCTGAGCAGCGAGCGGG
This sequence comes from Ruegeria pomeroyi DSS-3, assembly GCF_000011965.2. NCBI lineage: Bacteria > Pseudomonadati > Pseudomonadota > Alphaproteobacteria > Rhodobacterales > Roseobacteraceae > Ruegeria > Ruegeria pomeroyi. Next base: position 466,537 of record NC_006569.1, read on the forward strand.
CGCCCATATCCTCGCCCTGCACGATGTCGATATTGCCGCCATGGGGCCAGCCGAGATCGCGCAGATAGCCCGCCAGCGCGGCGGCGGCGGCACCGGTTGCCGGATCCTCCAGCACACCGCCGATGGCAAAGGCGTTACGGCTGTGAAACCGCTGCGGGGTCTCGACCCAGAGCAGATTGATGGTGGTGAAGCCGTTCAGCCGCATATAGGCGGCGCCCCGGTTCAGATCGTAATCCATCGTTGCCAGCCGGGACCTGTTGCGCAATGTCAACACTAGATGGTCGTTGCCCGCATTGGCGACGGCGGGCGGCAGGGTCGGGTCCAGATCGGTGTCATCCAGGCCGAAGAGTGCCATTGCGGCCTCCAGCACCTCGGCATCCACCGCGCTGCTGCGGGTGGGGGGCGAGATCAGAGCCGCCTGAACCTGGTCACCATGGCGCAGCCCCTCGACCGAGATACCGGCATCGTTGAGGTGCAGGGCATAGGTGCCATCGCCGAACCGACCCGCGAGCGTCGCGCCCAATGCGATGGTGGCATGACCGCAAAAGGCGACCTCGCCCACCGGTGCAAAATAGCGCACCCGCCAGCCGTCACCCTGCGGCGCGGCAAAGGCGGTTTCGGAATATCCGACCTCGGCCGCGATGCGCTGCATCTCATCCTCGGCGGGCATCTGATCGGCGATCACCACGCCGGCAGGGTTTCCACCCAGGGTGCCGTCGGAAAAGGCGGCGATCCGGTCCACATTCGGTGTCATCTCAATTCCTCCTCTGAGTGCGGCCCCTTTCATGGAGGGAACCGTCCGGGTCAATTGACCTGCGCGAAGCGCTCTTCCCCGTCGGCGGCGATCGCGAAGCGCGCATGGGTCTCTGTCGCGAACCGGGTCAGCGCGGGTTCGCCGGCAAGCAGGCTGGAGGGCAGGATGTAGAAGCCCAGCGTCATGACCCCGGCTGAGAACAACGATCCGGCGGTGATGGTGGCGGCGGTATTGAGCAATGTGCGAAGCATGTCGAAAGCTCCCTCTGATAATGAGTTGGGGTTTGGTCTTGGGACTTGAAGAGGTGGGGCCGGTCTGTCCGGCCTAATCCTGCTCGGACAACTGTTGTTTCAGCCGTTCGTTTTCCGCCCTGAGCTGCGCCAGCTCGGCGCCAAGCGCGTTCAGATGCGGGGCCAGTTCGGCCTCGGTGTACCGGGGGGTGATGTGCTGGGGACAGTTCCAGTCCAGCCCCTCGACCGAGATGATGGCGGCGCGTTCGGCCGGGTGGGTCTGCCCGTCGGGCAGCAGGCTGGCAGCGGCCTCGGGCCCTTCGGTGAACTTCATCCGGCCGAGGATCTTCAGCCGTCGCTGGTTGGCGTAATCCATCAGGATCAGCGCCACCCGGCTGTTGCCGTCCAGATTGCCGCGCGAGATGTATTGCCGGTTGCCCGACAGGTCGGCATAGCCGATCGTGCGCGGCCCCAGCACCCGCAGGAACCCGGCAGGCCCGCCGCGATACTGCACATATGGCCAGCCGATTTCCGAAACGGTGGCCTGATAGAAGCCGTCCCGCGCCTCGATGAATGCCTGTTCGGCAGGCCCGATCTCATGCCCCTGCTGCGGGCCGCCCTCGATGAACTTGGCATAGCTGCGGGCCGAACCGAGCCGCTCCTGATGGGCACGAACGGCGGGGGTGAAGGTCAGCTGGGAAAAGGCGCGTGGCATGGTGTGATCTCCGTTCACAGGCCAAGGTCGGTCAGGCCGGGGTGGCCGTCAGGGCGCGGCCCGAGGGGCCAGTGAAACAGGCGCTCGTCCTCGGTGATGGGCAGGTCGTTCAGCGAGGTGTGGCGGGCCGACATGCGGCCATCCTCGTCGAATTCCCAGTTCTCGTTCCCGTAGGAGCGGAACCAGTTGCCGCTGTCATCGTGCCACTCATAGGCATAGCGCACCGCGATGCGGTTGCCGGACCAGGCCCACAGCTCCTTGATCAGGCGATAGTCCAGCTCCTTGTCCCATTTGCGGGTCAGAAAGGCGTGGATGTCGTCATGACCGGTGACGAACTCGGCCCGGTTACGCCAGCGGCTGTCGTCGGAATAGGCGGGCGTCACCACATCGGCGCTGCGGTTGTTCCAGCCGTTTTCGGCCAGGCGCACCTTTTCGGCAGCGGTTTCAGCGGTGAAGGGGGGCAGTGGGGGGCGTGTCATTCGCAGGTATCCCGTGTCAGGCGATGGAGGCGGCCAGAATTGCCAGCGTCAGAAGCAGGGGAACATGTCTTGTCGGGAAAAGGGCATAGCGGCGTCGCATGGGACTGATCCTTTGGTGTACCGATCTGTTAACTTGCTCTCAAGGTGTACTGATCGGTAAACTTTTGCAACCCTCTTGTTCAAATTTTTTTCAAGGCCACTCGCGTTGCAGAAGAACGTCATTTCGCGACAAATGGTTACCGGTGGTGATTTGCACTTCGCTGCCCGCGTGTTTATGTACCGATCAGTAACCCAAGGACGAATCATGCGGCCCAACAAGAAAGACGAGCTGGTGCGAAAGGCCCTGACGGTGTTCTACCGGGACGGGTTTCATGCCACAGGCATGGACAAGCTGGTGGCCGAGACCGGGGTATCGAAGACCTCGATCTATAAACACTTCCGCACCAAGGAGGAGCTGATCGTCGCGGTGCTAAAGCTCAGGGACGAGAATTTCCGGGCCTGGTTCGAGGCCCGGGTGGATGAACTGGCCGATACGCCCGCCGACAAGTTCCTGGCCGCTTTCGATGCGCTGGGAGAGTGGTTCGAGGAAGACAGCTATCGCGGCTGCATGTTCATCAACGCGGGTGCGGAATACAATTGCAAGGACGACCCGATCCGGATGGAGGCCGCACATCACAAGCAGGTCGTGCTGGACTATTTCACCGATCTGGCCCGGCAGGCCGGTGCCCGCGACCCCGAGGCGCTGGGATGCCAGATCCTGCTGCTGAAGGAGGGCGCGATCGTCATCTCCTCGCTGATGGGCAACAGCAAACCGGCCTGCGATGCCAAGGACACGGCGCGCATCCTGCTGGACAATGCGCTGAAAGGTTAGGGCGCGGGCAAGCCGCGCCCCAAAGGGTCAGGCCAGGGCGCGGCCCTCGGCGACATGTGTTCTGAGGATCTCGGGTGGGGCGAACCGGTCTCCGTATTTGCCCGCCAGCTCCTCGCACCGGGCCAGGAACCGCGCCGGGCCGTAGGTGTTCACATATTGCAGATAGCCGCCGGTATGAACCGGCGCGCCGATCCCAAGGATCGAGCCGATATTGCCATCCTCGACCGTGCGCAGCACGCCTTCCTCCAGACAGCGCAGGCTTTCCAGCACGGCGCGGAACAGGATGCGGTCCTTGATATCCGCGTCTGGAATGTCGGCCCCCTCCTTGCGCCAGGCGGCCAGTCCCGGCCAGATCGTCTTGCCCTGTCCGTCATAGTCATAGAACCCCTTGCCGGTGGCGCGGCCATGGCGGCCGTGCTGGCTGATCATCTCGGCCAGCATGGCGCGGGCGGCCGGGTTCTGTTCCTTGTCAGGGTCCAAGAGGCCCATTTCCACCTGGGTGTTGTAGATATCGGTCACCAGCTTGATCTGCACCTCGTCAAGCAGCGACAGCATGCCGGTGGGCATGCCGGTGAGGCGCGACAGGTTGTCGACGCGCAGCGGGTCGTGGCCTTCGGCCACCAGTTCCACCGCCTCGATGATCTTGGTGCCGATGGTGCGCGAGGTATAGAACCCCGTGCTGTCACCCACGATGATCGGGGTCTTGCGGATCTGGCGGGCAAAGTCGAAGGCGCGCGCCAGCGTCTCGTCCGAGGTCTTCTCGCCCGCGATGATCTCCAACAGCGGCATCTTGTCGACGGGTGAGAAGAAATGCAGACCGACGAAGTTCTCGGGCCGTGTGGCGCCCGTGGCCAGCCGCGTGATCGGCAGGGTCGAGGTATTGGACCCCCAGATGCCGTTTTCAGCGAGCAGCGCCTCATGCTCGGCCAGAACCGCATCCTTGATGTCGATCTTTTCGAACACCGCCTCGATGATCAGGTCGCAGCCTTTCAGGTCGTCGGCCTTGTCGGTCGGCGTGATCAAGGCCAGCACCGCCTCGCGCTCCTCGGCGCTCATCCGGCCCTGTTTGACCCGCTTGTCGAGCAGGGTGGCGGTATAGGCCTTGCCACGCTCGGCCGCCTCTAGCGTCTGGTCCTTGAGCACCACGGGCAGCCCTGCCGTGGCCGCTGAAAAGGCGATGCCCTGACCCATCATGCCCGCGCCCAGAATGCCCAGGCGCTGCACCTTGGAGGTCGGCACGCCCTTGGGCCGGCTGGCGCCGCCATTGACCTTGTTCATGCCGAAAAACAGCGTTTCGATCATGTTCTTGGTGCTCGCCAGCGGGGTCAGTGAGACGAAACGGCGGCTTTCATAGCGCGTGGCGGTGTCGAAATCGACCTTGCCCGCTGCCTCGGTCATGATGTCGAGGATACGCGTGGGCGCAGGCATCAGCCCGCGTGTCTTCTTGAACAGCATTGCGGCGGCGCCCGCGATACGGGTCATGTTATGGGGCGCGGTCGATGGCCCGCCGGGGATCTTGTAACCCTTGGTATCCCAGGGCTGAGTCACCGCCGCCGCATCCCCCTGCACCGACAGGATGTATTCCTTGGCACGGGTCAGGAGTTGATCTGCGGGCACCACCTGATGGATCAGCCCGGCCTTGAGCGCCTTGTCTGGGGACACCTGTCGCCCTTCGAGCAGGAAGGGCATCGCGCCTTCCAGACCCAGAAGCCAGGTCAACCGCACAGTGCCGCCACCGCCGGGCAGCAGGCCCAGCGTGACCTCTGGCAGGCCGATCTTGGTTTTTGGATTGTCGGCGGCGATGCGGTGGTTGCAGGCCAGACAGATCTCGAACCCGCCCCCAAGTGCGGCGCCATTGATCGCGGCGACATGGGGCACAGGCTGCTTCTCCATCCGCCGCATCACGGCCTTGGTCGCCTCGACGGATCGGAAAAGCGCCTCGACCCCGTCGGGCTCGATGCTTTTCAGCATCTTCAGGTCGCCCCCGGCAAAGAACGTGTCCTTGGCCGAGGTCCAGATCACGCCTTTCAGCTCCGGCTCCGCCTCGATCCGGTCCATGGTCGCGGCAAACAGCGGCCAGAACTCGGCATTCATCGCGTTGACCGGCCCGTCCATGTTCATGGTCACGGTGACGATGCCATCGGCATCCTTTGCGTAGTGAAAATCACCCATTCTGCCGCTCCCTTACAGACGTTCGATCAGGGTCGAGATGCCCATGCCGCCACCGACACAGAGCGAGATCATCGCCCGTTTGGCGCCCCGGCGCTCCAGCTCGTCGAGCACGGTTGAAACCAGCATGCCCCCGGTGGCACCCAGCGGGTGGCCCATGGCGATGGCGCCGCCGTTCACATTGGTGATCTCGTGGTCGATATCCAGATCCTTCATGTAGCGCAGCGCGACCGAGGCGAAGGCCTCGTTGATTTCCCAGATGTCGATGTCCGAGACCTTCAGCCCCGCCTTGTCGAGGCATTTCTTGGCCGCCGGGCCGGGGCCCGCCAGCATGATCACCGGATCGGTGGCGATGACGGTGGCCGAGACGATGCGCGCGCGCGGTTCCAGCCCCAGATCGCGCCCCGCCTTCTCCGAGCCGATCAGCACGGCGGATGACCCGTCGACAATGCCCGAGCTATTGCCGGGCGTATGCACATGGTTGATGCGGGCCACCTGGGGATACTTGGCCAGCGCCATGTCATCATAGCCAAAGGCGCCCATACCCGCGAACGAGGGGTTCAGCGCGCCCAGTTTCTGCATGTCGGTGTCGGGTTTGATGAAATCGTCCCGCTCGAGGATGGTCAGGCCGTTTTCATCGCGCACCGGCACCACCGAGCGGTCGAACCAGCCGCTGTCGCGGGCATGCGCGGCGCGGCGTTGGCTTTCCATCGCGAATGCGTCCACATCCTCGCGGCTGTAACCGTCGATGGTGGCGATCAGGTCGGCGCCGATGCCCTGCGGGGCCGAGTTCTGGTCGATCACGAAATCGGGGTCGGTGAACATCGCGCCACCCTGGCTGAGCATGGGGATGCGGCTCATCGATTCGATACCGCCCGCGACCACCAGCTCCTCTTGATCGGAACCCACCTTGGCGGCGGCCATGTTAACCGCCTCAAGCCCCGAGGCGCAGAAGCGGTCAAGCTGGACACCCGGCACCGCCTCGTCCCAATGGGCCGCCTGCACGGCTGCCTTGGCGACACAGGCGCCCTGATCGCCCACCGGCGCAGTGCAGCCCAGGATCACGTCGCCTACGCGCGACGTGTCCATGTCGTGGCGCGCCTGCATCTCGCGCAGCAGGCCGGCGGCCAGCTGGATCGGCTTCACTTCGTAAAGCGCGCCGCTGGCCTTGCCGCGCGAGCGGGGCGTGCGCAGCGCGTCGTAGATATAGGCGGGTGTTGCCATGACCGTTCCTCCTGAAGGTTTGGCAACAGCCTAGGGGTGGGGCCGGTGCGAAAACAATGATCTGGCCGTGCAGAAAAATAGACATTAAGTGACAGGTATGGCGGTCACGATCCCGGCGACGATTGTCGCCAACATCCTCGAAGGCGCGGTGGCGCGCGGTGCCGATCCGGCGGCTATTCTGGCGCGGGCGAGCCTGCCGGGTGTTGTCGGCCCGCTGGAGGCACCCGATTTCGTGCGCCTGGTGCGCGCGGTGACGCTGACACTGGATGACGAACTAGCCGGATTGCAGGACCGCCCGCAGCGGATCGGGACCCATGCGATCATGGCCGCCCATGTCAGCCATGCCGAGACATTGGGGGCGGCTTACGCCCGGGCGGCCGGTTTCATGGACCTGATGGACAATTCCTTTCGCTATTCGCTGCGCGAGAGTGGCGCCAACCTGATCTTCGAGATGACGCGCATTCCTGGGCGCGAGGTGCTTAACAATGCGGCGGTCGAGATGGTTCTAGTGCTGGTCAGCCGGATGCTGGCCTGGCTGGTCGGCAACCGGGGCGCTCTGAACGGCGCCTGGTTCGACTATGTCGCGCCGGGACATGTGGCGGCGTATCGCGCCATGTTCCAGCGCGCGCCGATGCAGTTCGGGCAGTGCAGTTCGGGTCTGGCGATCCCGCTGGCGCTGACGCGGCTGCCCGTCCTGCGCAGCGAGGATCAGGCGACGGCCTATGCACGGCGCACGCCGCTTGACGCGTTTCTGCCCCAGGACGCAACCACCGGTCTGCCACTCGAGGTGGCGGTGGCGGTCGAGGCCTGCCTGTCCGAACAGGGCAGGCTGCCCGACATGGCGCAGGTCGCGCGCGATCTGAACCTGGCGCCGCATACCCTGCGGCGGCGGCTCAAGGGGGACGGCGTCGATTATTCCAACATCCGCAAGCAGGTGCGCCGAGACATGGCGGTACGCCTGCTGGCCACAACCGGGGACAGCGTCGAATCCATCGCTGCCCAGACCGGGTTCTCCGAGGCGAGCGCCTTTATCCGCGCCTTTCGCAGCTGGACGGGCCTGACCCCGCGCGCCTATCGCAAGTCCGAATTATAGAGGCCTTGGCCGCGCCTAGTCGTTGCTGCAGAACAGCGAATAGAGCAGGCCGATCACCTGTTCCGTATTGCTGTCGGACAGGGAATAGAACACCGTCTTGCCCTCGCGCCGGGTGCTGACCAGCCCCTCTTCGCGCAGCCGGGCGAGCATCTGGCTGACCGCGGCTTGCCGGATATCGAGCAGGTTTTCCAATTGGCCCACCGATTTCTCGCCCGCACCCAGATGGCACAGGATCATCAGGCGCCCCTCATGCGCCAGCGTCTTGAGATATCCTGCCGCACGGGCGGCATTGCTGGCCATGTCATCGGGTGTTTCCGGCGGCAAAGAGGGGGCGTCTTGCACGGTCACGATTGGATCCTGTCGTCATAAATAGCGTCAATATGCCTCAAGGATGGGGCGAATGTCACCCCCCTCTAGATCGTGGGTGCGCCGCCCTGAAATGCATTGCCGCTGGCATAGTCGCAAGGGGCCTCCTGCATGTTCAGATGCAGGTCGTTGCCGGTAAACGGGTGCGCGCGCGCAAGTTCCTCGTCGACCTCGATCCCAAGGCCGGGGGCGTCGGGAGGGATCACGAATCCGTTATCGACCCGGATGCTGCCCTTGATCAATGCATCGTGGAACGGGGTCTCGATGGATTCCAGCAGCAGGATATTTGGGATCGCGGCGGCCAGCTGTATGTTGGCGGCCCATTCGATCGGCCCGGCATAGAGATGCGGCGCCATCTGCGCGTTGAACAGCTCGGCAATTGCGGCGACCTTTTTCATCTCCCAGATGCCGCCCGCGCGCCCCAGCGCCGGTTGCAGGATCTCGGCCGCGCCCGCACGCAGGACGGCGCCGAACTCGGTCTTGGTGGTCATCCGTTCGCCGGTGGCCACGGGAATGCGCACATTGCGGGCGACGCGCGCCATATCCTCGAGATTGTCGGGGGGCGTCGGCTCTTCGAACCAGAGCGGCGCGTAGGGCTCCAGCGCCTGGCCGAGGCGGATGGCGCCAGCGGTGTTGAACTGGCCGTGGGTGCCAAACAGCAGGTCCGCCTTGTCGCCCACCGCCTCGCGGATCGCCTTGCAGAAGGCGACCGACAGGGAAATGTCGGACATCGCGGGCATGTGCCCGCCCCGGATGGTGTAGGGGCCCGCCGGGTCGAACTTGACCGCGGTGTAACCCCGCCGGACCATCTCGGCGGCGCATTCAGCGGCCTGATCGGGAGAGGTCCAGAACCCGGCAATGTCGTGATGGGGAAGCGGATAGAGATAGGTATAGGCCCGGATGCGCTGGTTCATCCGCCCGCCGATGAGGGCGTGCACAGGCCGGTTCCGGTCCTTGCCCAGGATATCCCAACAGGCGATTTCAAGCCCTGAAAAAGCCCCCATCACGGTCAGGTCGGGACGTTGGGTAAAACCGCTGGAATAGGCGCGACGGAACATCAGCTCGATATTCTCGGGGTTCTCGCCCGCCATGTGCCGGTCGAATACATCGCGGATCACATGCGTCATGGCGTCCGGCCCGACCGAGGAGGCGTAACATTCGCCCCAGCCGGTAATGCCGGTATCGGTGGTCACCTTCACCAGGATCCAATAGCGCCCGCCCCAACCCGGTGCCGGGGGCGCTGTGACGATGATATCGAGGTCTTGCAGGCGCATGCGGTTCTCCCTTTGCTTGCGAGAGGGTGCCGGTGGTGCAAGGGCTTCGCAATACGGAAAGCGGCAGCTGGTGTCGCTTGCGCCCGGTTTCGGAACATATTTGCTGACGTCAGGTCAGCGGTGACTGGGTTCGAGCCATGTGGAAATCTGGTGCGATGCCGCTCAAGACGGTGGTCACAGGAGGAACTCTACATGATCAAGCGCATTCTGGCGGGGCTTGGCCTTGTGATTCTGGCCCTTGTGGCGGTGATCGCCTTCAGAACGGTGCAGTACCGGCCGGGACCGGTGGAGGCATCACAGCCGTTTTCAGTGGGCGCCGATATCGACCGGGCGGCGCAGGTCCTGGCCGAGGCCGTGCGGTTCCGCACCGTGTCCACCGACATGTCGCATCCGGATTTCCCCGCCTTTCTGGCGTTTCTCGAACAGAGTTTCCCCGCCGTACACCGGACGATGGAGCGCACCCTGCTGGAGCCTGTGACGCCGCTTTACAAGTGGCAGGGATCGAACCCCGATCTGCCGCCGGTGATGCTGGCGGCGCATTACGATGTGGTGCCGGTGACCGAGGACACTCTGGGCGAGTGGGATCATCCCCCCTTTGCCGGTGTGGTGGCCGATGGGTTTGTCTGGGGGCGCGGGACGCTGGACAACAAGGGCGCGTTGATCGCCGCGCTGACCGCGGCCGAGAAACTGATCAATGACGGGTTCACGCCGGAGCGCACGATCTATTTCAGCTTTGGCGGCGATGAGGAAACCGGCGGGTTGGGGGCCATCGCGGTGGCCGAACACCTGCGCGCGCAGGGGGTGCAACTGGCCTGGGTGCTGGACGAGGGGTCGTTTGTGCTGGACAAGATCATTCCCGGCCTGGATGTGCCCGTGGCCAGCATCAACCTGGCGGAAAAGGGATATCTGACCATCCAGCTTGTCGCCCATGCCGAGGGCGGTCATTCCTCGATGCCGCCGCGGCACACCGCTGTCGGGCAGCTGGCGCGCGCCGTGGCGCGCTTGCAGGAGGCCCCGATGCCGGGCGGGCTGACCGGGGTTTCGGCCGAGTTCTTCGATGCGCTGGGGCGGCATTTCAGCATCGACAAACGCGCCATCTTTGCCAATCGCTGGCTGTTCGACCCGGTGCTCGAAGGCATCCTGTCAGGTTCACCCTCGACCGATGCGATGCTGCGCACCACCACCGCGCCGACGATGCTCGAAGGTTCGCCCAAGGAAAACGTGCTGCCGACGCGGGCGGTGGCGACGGTCAATTTCCGCCTGCATCCGCGCGACAGTATCGACGACGTTCTGGTGCATGTGAAAGCGGCGATAGACGACGAAGGGATCGAGATTGTTGCAGATCGTGACCTGGCCTCGCCCGCCTCTCCGGTGTCGGATTCACAAGGCGCCGGTTTCAAGGATGTCGAAGCGTCGATCCGCGAGGTGTTCGGCCCGATCGCCTCGGTGCCGGGTCTGACCATCGCGGCAACGGATGCGCGCCATTATGCCAAGGCAGCAGATGCGGCCTATCGCATCAACCCGTTCCAGATCGAAGGCGACGACCTGGCCCGGTTCCACGGGATCGACGAGCGCCTGTCGATTGCCAATATCGAGCGCGGCATCAATTTCTATGCCGCGCTGATCGGCAAGCAATAGCACCCGTCAGTGGTTGAACAGGATCACGTTGCGCTTGGCGCTGCCGGTGCGGGTGTCGGCGATGGCCTCGTTGATCTGATCCAGCGACCATCGGCCCGAGATAAGTTCGTCGAGCTTCAAGCGGCCTTGTTGGTAAAGGTCGATCATCCACGGGATATCGCGCTGGATCACCACATCGCCCATTTTTGAGCCGATCAGCCCGTGTCCCTGGAACGAGGCGCTCATCGGTTCGTATTGCGCCATGGCGCCGGCATGGGGCATGCCGATCATCACAGCCCTGCCGCCCCAGCCCAGGTATTTGGGTGCCTCGTCATAGGCGCGTACGGCGCCAACGGTGACCAGCACCGCATCTGCACCGCGCCCGCCAAGCGCCTTGTAGGCCGCGCGCCAGGGTTTCGGGCTGGTCGCCAGCACGCCATGGGTGGCGCCGAATTCGCGGGCGATGTCCAGCTTCTCCTCGGTCATGTCCACCGCCACGATGCGGCGCGCGCCAGCGATGCGGGCGCCCTGGATCGCGTTCAGCCCGACGCCGCCGGCCCCGATTACCACCACGTCCTGACCGGCACGCAGCCGGGCGGCGTTGACCGCCGCCCCGACCCCGGTGATCACCCCGCAGGAGAGCAGGCAGGCGACGTCGCGCCCCATATCGGCGGGGATCCTGACGATCTGGCGTTGGCTGACCACCACCTTTTCGGCGAATGCGCCACAGGCCATGGCTTGCAACAACGGGCCCTCGTCCGCGGTGCGCAGCGGCCCCTGTTTCACCCCGTCATAGGGCGTGTCGCAGATGGTGGGCTGACCGCCTGCGCAATTGGCGCAGGTGCCGCAGGCGCGGATCAGCGTGACCACCACCGGATCGCCGGGGGCAAAGCCCTCGACGCCCGGCCCCACGGCCGACACCGTGCCCGCCGCCTCGTGGCCGTAGACAGCCGGAAGATGCCCGCCCCAGGCGCCATCGGCATAGGAGATGTCGGAATGGCAGATCGCGACCGCGTCCAGCGTCACCTCGACCTCGCCGGTGCCGGGCGGGGCGAGCAGCACCTCTTCGATCACCAGTGGCGCATTGAATTCGTGGCAAACGGCGGCGCGGATCTTCTGCATCCCGGTTCTCCTTGGCATTTCCTTACCCTAGGGTGGACCGAGGCCCCGGATGCGGCAAGGTGGAAACCGGAAAAGATACAGTGCCATTACGTCACGGCAGTGCGGGTGCGCAGAAAGATCACCAGACCAGCGGCCATCAGCGCAAGGGCGACCAGGAACGGGGCACCGGGCAGATAAATTGGCGCCTGCGGGCCGGTAAAGCGGGCGAATACGCTGGCCATCAACAGCGGCGAAACGATCATCGACAGGGCGTGTACGGCGGACATTACCCCTTGCAGCGCGCCCTGCTGGTCGTCCGCCACGCTGCGCGACATGATTGCCTGCAGCGCGGGTGGCACCACCGCGCCCATGGCGGTGATCGGGATCAGGATCAGGGCCAGCGTGCCGCTGGCGATGAAGGCAAGCAGGCCGAAGCCCACGAAATCGAACAGCTGCCCCCAGATCACCGTGCGCCGTTCGCCGATCCGGCGGGTGATATGGGGCAACAGCCCGCCCTGCACCACCGCCATCAGGAAGCCGAAGATGCCCAGCGACAGGCCAATCATCCGGGACGACCAGCCGAACCGTTCCTGAGAGAAATAGGCCCAGATCGCCGGATAGACGTAGATGGCGACGGAATAGAGGAAATAGGCCCAGAGCAGGCCCTTGAGCCCGGGTACCTGGCCCAGCATGCGAAAGGCGCCCAGCGGATTGGCGCTGGCCCAGGAAAAGGCGCGGCGGGTGGCTGCCGTCACCGTTTCGTTCATCACAAAGAGGCCGAGGACAAAGTTCAGCCCGGCCAGCACCGCTGCCGCCCAGAATGGCGCGCGGGTGCCAAACTCTCCCAGAACCCCGCCCATCAGCGGCCCCAGCACAAAGCCGACACCAAAGGCCGCGCCCAGCATGCCGAAACGGGCGGCCTTTTGCTCGGGGCGCGAAACATCGGCCATATAAGCCGAGGCGGTGGCATGTGTGGCCGCGGTGATGCCGCCCACGATGCGGCCCGCCAGGAGCAGCCAGATACTGCCCGCCAAGGCCATCACCACATAGTCCAGCGCCATGACGAACAACGAGACCAGCAACACGGGCCGGCGGCCCAATGCGTCGGACAGGCTGCCGATGACCGGGCCGAACAGGAACTGCATCGCGGCAAAGGCGGTGCTGAGCACACCGCCCCACAGCGCCGCATCGGCCAGGGTACCGCCCTTAACCTCGACAATCAGGTCGGGCATGATCGGCATGATCAGGCCGATCCCCATGGCGTCGATCATCACCGTCGCGAGGATGAAGAGAAAGGGCAGGCGCATTCTGAACCGTCCGGTTTAGTTTGCCAGACCCTAGCCGCGCCGATCTCGGTTGAAAAGCCGCTAAGTGGCCCCTTGCGACCGGACCCGCGCGGCAAAGGCCCGGGCCTCGTCGGGGGCGGCGCCCAGTTGCCGGGACGGGTCGGTCAGCGCGGCGGCGTCCAGCTGCGGCCAGTCGCGCGCGATCAGCTCGCGCAGCGGTGTCCGGCTTTCCATCGCCTCGGCGCAGAGGGTCTTGACGGCGGCTTGTGCCTCGGGGCGGGGCAGGTGCGCGGCCAGCGCAAAGTTGACCGCCTCGGCATGGATGGTGCCATAGTTGGTGTCGAGCGCGGCGGCCATGGCCTCGGGGCAGGGGGCCAGCCCGGGCAGCAGGCGCTGGGTGATCTGTACCGAGGCGGCGGCGCCCAGCACGATCTGGGGCAGGCACATCCATTCGGTGAACCAGGCGGCGCCGTCGCGCTGGTGCCGGTGCACGCCCGCGCCATGCAGAACCGCCAACAGGCCCGGCACCTGCCGGGACAGGGCCACCAGCGCCGAGGCGCCGACCGGGTTCTGTTTCTGCGGCATGGTCGAGGACGCGCCGCCACCACCCAGCGTGATCTCGGCAATGCCGGTCTGGGACAGCTCGATCGCATCCTCGCCCAGCTTGCCAAGCGCCAGCGCGATGCGGGTGCACCATTCGGCCAGACGCAGTACCGGGGTGCGGTCGGTATGCCAGCTGCGCCCGGGATCGGCGAGGTTCAGAAGTTGGGCCAGATCGGCGCGCAGTTGCGCCACCTCGGGCCCCAGCGCGGCGCCGGTGCCGGCTGCGCCCGACAGTGACACCAGCAGGCAATCGCGCCTGAGACCCGGCAGTTCGCGCAACAGGTCAAGCAGCGGCGCCCCCCAGGACGCCACCACCGCGCCAAAGCTGGTGGGCGTGGCATGCTGAGCGTAACTGCGCCCTGCCATGGGCAGATCGGCATGGCTCTCGGCAAGCGCGGCCAGCGTTTCCAGCACCGCAGCCAGATCCCGCTCCAGCACCGAGACCGCCTGACGCAACCGCAGCATCAGGCCGGTGTCGATGATATCCTGCGAAGTGGCGCCCCAATGGACATATTGCGCATGTTCGGGCGCCTGCATTTCACTGCGAAAGGCGGCGACCAGCGCCGGCACGCTGACCCCGTTTGCCCCTGTCGCCTCGGCCAGTGCGCCGGGGTCGAGGTGGATTTCCATCGCCGCGCGGTGGATGGCACCGGCACTCTCGACCGGGATCAGCCCCAGCGCGCCTTGCGCCTTGGCCAGCATCCCCTCGACCAGCAGCATCGCGCGCAACTCGGCCCCGTCGGTGAACAGCCGCCCGGCATCGCCCGCAGGAAAAAGGCGCGCCAGATGCGCGCTGTCAAACACTGATGCGGCCATCAGAACTGTCCTTCGATCCGTGTCAGCAGCCGCGCCAGCCCCTGCGGGTCGGCAAAGAACGGCGAATGAGAGCTGTTCATGACATGGACCCGGTCGGATGGCCAGTCCGCCGTCATCTCCTCTTGGTATTCGGGCGGAATCGTCCGATCCTCGGCGCAGCGGATATAGACCTTGGGCACGCTTGCGAACCGGTCGGACAGGGTCAGCGGCGTCTCTTGCGGGGCAATCGCCTGCGGGCAGAGGCGCGGCTGTGCGTAATGCACCCGCTCGGCCCGGCAGTCATGATAGAACAGATCGGCCACCCGTTCGGGATCGACGGTATAGGACAGCCCATCCTCGGATTTGATCACCGCGTCCAGCAGCGTCTGGCGCGGTGCGCGCTTGCGCATGTCGATCATCGAATGCCCTGACAGCGGCACATAGGCGCACAGATAGATCAGCCCGCGCATCGCGTCCGGGGCCTGCTCGGCGGCGGCGCTGATCGGATAGCCGCCCCAGCTGTGACCCACAATCAGCGTATCGGGGGTCGAGGCCCCCAGCACCGCGTCACGACAGCTGTTCAGTGTCACCTCGCCAATCGGGGTCACATCCGAGCCATGGCTGGGCATGTTGACGGCGCGGGCGGTATGGCCGCGCTCCTCCAGCGCCGGGATCAGGTCCCGCCAGCACCAGGCCCCGTGGCAGGAACCGTGGATCAGAAGAAAATCGGCCATGGCCGGGTCCTCTCAGAAATGGCCGACATCGCGCAGGAACTGCGCGAGCCGTTCGGCATAGGCGGCGGGGTGTTCGACACAGGGCAGATGTCCGGCCTTGCGAAACAGGTGGAATTGCGATCCGGGAATCAGGTCGACCGTTTCCCGCACCAGATCCGGCGGGGTCGAGCCGTCCTCGTCCCCGGCGATGCCCAGGGTCGGCAGCCTGAGGCCGCTGGTGGGGGTATAGAAATCGGTGCCCGCAATGGCGGCGCTGCACCCGGCATAGCCCTGCACCGGCTGACGCACCAGCATGTTGCGCCACAGGGCCAGTTCGGGGGTGGCGCGGAACCCGCGCGAGAACCAGCGCTCCATCACCGTGTCGGCCAGCGCCTCGATCCCGCCTGCGGTGACGGCGGCGATCCGCTGTTGCCACATCTCCTTGGTTCCGATCTTGGCGGCGGTGTTGGACAGCACCAGCGCGCGCACCTGATCCAGCCGCTTGACCGCCAGCCCCTGCGCGATCATGCCGCCGATCGACAGGCCGACGACGGCCGCGTCACGAATGTCGAGCAGGTCCAGTAGCCGTTCGGCATCGCGCACAAGCGTGCCCATCGCATAGGGTCCCTCCGGCGCGTCACTCAGGCCATGGCCGCGCTTGTCATAGCGGATCAGGCGCAGGCCCGCAGGCAGATGCGGCAGGATCGGATCCCACAACCGCAGATCGGTACCCAGCGAATTGATGAAAACCACAGGCGCGCCGTCCGGGTCGCCATCGACCCGGAAATGCAGTTTGATATCTCCCAGATCCGCGATCTGCATCTTGGCAGCGACTCCACCTTGCCCGACACTTGGTCAGACTAAAACTTTACGCTGGGGAAGGTAAAGCGCCCTGACGCCGCATGGCGTCATTTTGCCTGCACACCGTTACTTCACGCGTGGAGCTCCAGCGCGGTGCGGAACAGGGCCGCGTCGACATTGCCGCCCGAGGCCACGGCCAGCACGGTGTCGCCTTCGACCTGGTCCGGGTGAAACAGGGCCGCCGCCAGCGAGACCGCCCCGCCCGGTTCCAGCACGATCTTGAGGCGCAGAAAGGCTAGCGCCATGGCGCGCAGGGCTTCGTCCTCGGTAACGGCCAGGCCGGGGCCACAGAGCCGGCTGAGGATCGGAAAGGTAATCCTGCCCGGTTCCGGCGTCAGGATCGCGTCGCAAATATTGCCGGTTTCCGAATTGTTGCGGCTGATGGTCCCGCCGGCAAGCGAGCGTTTCACATCGTCAAACCCCTCGGGCTCGACCGGGCGCGCCCTCAGGCCCGGCGCCCGCGCCTCCAGCGCCAGTGCCACGCCCGAGGTCAACCCGCCACCGCCGCAACAGACCAGCACATCGCCGCTCTCGACCCCCAGTTCGCCCGCCTGTTCGGCCAGTTCCAGCCCGACGCTGGCCTGACCGGCGATCACCTGCGGTTCGTCATAGGGCCGGATCAGCGTCAGCCCGCGTTCACCGGCCAGCGCGGTGCCGATCTCTTCGCGGCTTTCGCGGCCCCGGTCATACAGCACCACCTCGGCCCCCAGCGCTCTTGTGTTGTCGATCTTG
Source organism: Ruegeria pomeroyi DSS-3 (assembly GCF_000011965.2). Taxonomy (NCBI): domain Bacteria; kingdom Pseudomonadati; phylum Pseudomonadota; class Alphaproteobacteria; order Rhodobacterales; family Roseobacteraceae; genus Ruegeria; species Ruegeria pomeroyi. Next base: position 483,420 of record NC_006569.1, read on the forward strand.
AGCCGGGGCGCGTCCGAGGGCATCACGATGACCGAGGCGATGCCATGCAGCGTGGCCGCATGGGCGACCCCTTGCGCATGGTTGCCCGAGGAAAAGGCGATGACCCCGCGCGCGCGCGCCTCGGGGTCCAGCGCGGAAATGGCCGACCATGCGCCGCGAAACTTGAAGCTGCCGGTATGTTGCAGGCATTCGGGTTTCACCAGTACCCGGCGCCCGGCGATCTCGTCCAGAAAGGGCGAGGAGAGCAGCGGTGTGCGGCGGACATGGCCCGACAGCCGCTCGGCAGCGGCTTCGATCAGTTCAAGGGTGCTCATGCGGTCTCCAGAATGCGGCGGATCAGGTCCAGCGATTGCGGTTCGTCGAGAAAGGGCACATGGCCCCGGTCGGGCACTTCGGCCGAGATCAGGCCGGGATGGCGGCGGTGCATCTCGGCCACGGTGCCCGCGCCAAGAATATCGGAATTCGCCCCCCGCAGCACGGCGGTGGGGATGTCGCGCAGCGCCTCGAAGAACAGCCACAGATCGGGGATCGCCCCGGTTGCGGCCTGATCCAACAGTGCCTTGTGCAGCCCGTCGTCATAGCGCAGCGCCAGCCCCTGGTCGCTGGCGGCATACTGGATTTCGGCCTGTTTGCGCCAGACCGAGAGCGGGACGCCGGGAAACTGCGGCTCCATCGCCTGTTTCAGCGCCAGTGCGGCCTGGTCATGGGTTTTCGAGACCGGTTTCTTGCCCACGTAATCCATGATCCGGGCGATGCCCGCCGGTTCGATCACCGGGCCGACATCGTTCAGGATCACCCCGGCCAGCCGGTCCGGATGGCTGGCGGCCAGCGCCATCGCGATCATGCCCCCGCGCGAGGTGCCCAGCACCGTCACCCTGTCGAGCCCAAGATGGTCGAGCAGTTCGATGACGTCATGGGCTTCGCGCAGGACGTTGTAATTGCGGTAATCGGGATCGTAATCGGATTGTCCCCGCCCGCGATAATCGAGGCGGATCAGCCGCAGGTCTGTGACATGCGGGCGCAGGAACTCGAAATCGCGGCTGCACCGGGTCAGCCCGGCCAGGCAGAGGAGCGGCTGGCCGGTCCCCTCGTCCTCGTAAAACAGGCGCAGGCCATCGGTCGTGGTGAAAGCGGCCATTCAGACCCCCGCCAGCTCAGGAATGCCGGTCAGATCCGACAGGATATGGTCGGGCGTCCAGGGCAGCCGGTCCACCGGCTCGCCCGCGCGGTTCACCCAGGCGGTGCGGAACCCGTAACCCGCCGCCGCCGCCGCGTCCCAGCCGTTTGAGGACACGAACAGCACCGCTTCGGGCGGGCAACCGAACCGCTGGCCAACCAGGTCATAGACCCGGCGATCGGGCTTGAAGATGCCGACGCTTTCGACCGAGAGCACATCGTCGAGCACATCGCCCAATCCGGCCGAGCGCACCGCGCCATCCAGCATGTCGGGAGAGCCATTGGACAGGATCGCGGTTTCCAGTCCGGCACCCTTGAGCGCGCGCAGCATCGCGGGCACCTCGGGATAGGCCTGCAATTGCCAGTAAAGATCCAGCAGCCGCTGGCGCAGCACGGCATCACCGGCCAGGCCGACCGCCTCGAGCGCCCAGTCGAGCCCCTCGCCGGTCACCTGCCAGAAATCGGTATGGGCGCCGGTGATCGCGCGCAGCCAGCTGTATTGCAGCTGCTTCAGCCGCCAATGGCTGGCCAGCGCCTGCCAATGCGGGCGCAGGGCGGCGTTTTCGGGCTCGTCCGCCGCCTGCCGGGCGGCGGCGGCAACATCGAACAGCGTGCCATAGGCGTCGAATATGCAGGTGGTGATGGGCATGGGATCCTCTTCGCAAGGGGCGCGCGGGGCAGGGTGGCACAGTCGCGCGGCGGGCGAAAGGGGGCGGGGTTTACATTGGTGTGACAGGGTCTAGGCTGGGCGTTCTTTCAAAACTGCCCCAGACGGAGACGGCATGACCCAGATCAAACAAGGCGACACGGTGCGCATCCACTACACCGGAACCCTGCTCGACGGCAAAACCTTCGACAGTTCCGAGGGGCGCGACCCGCTGGAGTTCACGGTCGGGTCCGGCCAGATCATTCCCGGTCTGGACAAAGCGATGCCGGGCATGGAAACCGGCGAGAAAAAGCGCGTCGAGGTGCCCTGTGCCGAGGCCTATGGCCCGCTGAACCCCGAGGCCCGGCAGGCGATCCCGCGCGAGGGTATCCCCGACGACATTCCGCTGGAACTGGGCACCCAGTTGCAGATGCAATCCCCCGATGGCCGGGTGATCCCGGTGACGGTGGTCGAACTGGAAGAGGCGACGGTGACGCTGGACGCCAACCACCCGCTGGCCGGTCAGGACCTGATCTTTGACATCGAGGTCGTCTCGATCAACTGACGACACGGCCCGCCCCGGCAAGGGGCGGGCCGATCTGTTGCGCAGCGCGCGCGGCAGGCGAGATTTTTCGTCGAAAAATCTTGCCCGCGCTACATGAATTCCGACTGTGGCATGCCCAGAACGTGGAAGCCGCCATCGACGCGGATGATCTCTCCCGTGGTGCAGGCGCCTGCGTCCGAGGCGAGATAGACCGCGGTACCGCCCACCGCCTCGAGCGTTGCGTTCGAGCGCAGTGGCGCGTTCTGGTCGCAGAACTTGAAGGTCTTGCGCGCACCGCCGATGGCGGCGCCCGCCAGGGTCTTCATCGGGCCGGGCGAGATCGCGTTCACGCGGATCCCGTCGGGGCCCAGGTCATTGGCCAGATAGCGGGTCGCCGATTCCAGCGCCGCCTTGGCAACGCCCATGACATTGTAGTTCGGCACCACCCGGTTCGAGCCCTGATAGGTCAGCGTCAGCACGGTGCCGCCATTCTCCTTCATCATCGGATAGGCGCGCCGCGCCACCTCGATCAGGGAATAGGCGGAGATATCCATCGAATGTTTGAAATTCGCCCGCGTCGTGTTCAGGAACCGACCCGTCAATTCGGATTTGTCCGAATAGGCAATGGCATGCACCAGGAAATCCAGCGTCGGCCAGCGCGCGGCCAGCTGTTCAAAGGCGGTGTCCAGCGACGCATCGTCGGTCACATCCGCGTCGACCATGAAATCGCTGCCGACACTGGCGGCCAGCGGCTCCAGCCGCTTTCCGAACGCCTCGCCCTGATAGGTAAAGGCCAGTTCCGCCCCCGCCTCGTGCATCGCCTTGGCAATGCCCCAGGCGATGGAGCGATCATTCGCGACCCCCATGATCAGGCCGCGTTTGCCCTGCAAAAGTCCTGACATCTGCCCTTACCCCCTGAACTTGCTCAGCACCATCGACCCGTTGGTGCCACCAAAGCCGAAGCTGTTGGTCATCACCGAATCGAGCCCGGCGTTTTCTACATATTGTGTTGCGACCTCGCCGGGCTGGATGCCTTCGGCCAGGGTCTCGACATTGATCGAGGGCGTGATGAAATCATGCTCCAGCATCAGCAGGCAGAAGATCGCCTCGAGCGCGCCCGCCGCCCCCTGGGCGTGGCCGGTCATCGACTTGGTCGAGCTGATCGGCGGCACGCGGCCCTCGCCGAACACACGGCGAACCGCCTCGACCTCGCCCACGTCACCGACCGGGGTCGAGGTGCCATGCGCGTTGATATAGCTGATCTTGCGATCCTCGGGCAGGGTGGACACCGCCAGCCGCATCGCCCGCTCGCCGCCCTCACCCGAGGGGGCCACCATGTCATGCCCGTCCGAAGTGGCGGCATAGCCGGTCACTTCGGCATAGATCTTGGCGCCGCGTGCCAGGGCATGTTCCAGCTCTTCCAGCACCACGATGCCGCCGCCGCCCGAGATCACGAACCCGTCGCGATCCTGGTCAAAGGCGCGCGAGGCTTTCTCGGGCGTGTCGTTGTATTTCGACGACATTGCGCCCATTGCGTCGAACAGGCAGCTGAGCGTCCAGTCCAGCTCCTCGCCGCCACCGGCGAACATCACGTCCTGCTTGCCCATCATGATCTGCTCGGCGGCATTGCCGATGCAATGCAGCGAGGTCGAACAGGCCGAAGTTATAGAATAGTTCAGGCCCTTGATCTTGAACGCAGTGGCCAGATTGGCCGAGATGGTCGAGCACATGCATTTGGGCACCGCGAAGGGTCCGATCCGCTTGGTCGCGCCGGTCTTGAGCACGGTCTGATGCGCGCTCAGCATGGCGCTGGTCGAGGGGCCGCCCGACCCGGCCACCAGCCCTGTGCGCGGGTTGACGACCTGTTCCTCACTCAGCCCCGCATCGGCGATGGCCTGCTGCATGGCGATATGCGCATAGGCCGCGCCCGGCCCCATGAAGCGCAGGGCGCGCTTGTCCACATGCTCGGCCACGTCGATCTTGAGCGTGCCGGCGATGCGGCTGCGGAACCCGTGTTCGGCCATTTCCTCGCAGGCGACGATGCCAGACCGGCCTGCCCTGAGCGAGGCGGTGACTTCCTCGGCATTTACACCGATCGAAGAGACTATCCCCAGACCGGTCACAACCACACGGCGCATGAACGAACTCCTTTGTTGCGTTGTGCCTGTGTAGGGTAGCGGGGTGGGCTGGGCAAGCCAATAGGCGGCGGGTCCGGGCGCGGGTACGTATGGTGGCCCGCGGGTGGGTGACCATTGAGATTGCCGCCGCGCTGTGGCAGCCTGAACCGGCCTGGCTTTACAGGCCGTCTGGGCGACTTAGCAAAAGGGAGGCGCCGCGCCGCGGGCCGATGACATGACTGTCGCGATCCCGGATCTTCGGGTCTGTGCGAACCTGACCGGAAAGACGCTGCTGATCTGTGTCGGCGCGGCGAAATGCGCGACCAGCTGGCTGCACGATTACCTGGGGTCGCGCCCCGAAGTGACGGTTTCCCCCCTGAAGGAACTGCACTTCTTTGACAGCAAGTTTCCCGAACATGCCCTGGGAGATGCCGATGGCCTTGCCCTGGCGCGCCTGTCCTTTCAGTTGGGCCAGGCCGGCGATGCGGTCGCTAATCTCAGGCATCGCGCCATTTTTCAGGCCAGCCTCGACCGCGCCCAGATGATTTATGACGACAATGCCTATTTCGGGCATTTTGCCCGGTTATGTGGGCCGCAAACGCGCTGTTTCTGTGATCTGACGCCCTCTTACAGCGCCATCGGGGCCGAAGGGTTCGCCTATATGAAACGGTTCTGCGCAAGTCAGGATATCGAGGTGAAGATCCTCTTTCTCATGCGTGATCCGGTCCGGCGCTTCTGGTCGCAGTTGCGCCACCTGCAACAGATGAACCCGGTCAACGATGTTGCCAGCAAATGGCGGCACGCGCTGACGGCGCCCGCACTGCTGGCAAGGGCCGATTATCGCGGCATCGTTCTGGCGCTGGAGCAGGTGTTCCCTTCGGCGAACCTGCTCTGCCTGTTCTATGAATCCCTGTTCGAGGGCGACGACGCGATCCGGCGCCTGTGCCGCTTCATCGGGATACCCTTTGCGCCCGCCGCGACCGGTCAGCGACACAACGAGACCACTGTCAGGTTGCCCCTTTCAGACGATGCCCGAGACGCCTTTCGTCATCTTCTGGCCCCGCAATACGATTTCTGCCGCGAGCGCTTCGGGCGCTCCATACCCGGGTCGTGGCTGGCCTGACGTCCCGGGGGGTCGATGCTCGACTCTGTGGGGCGTTTTTGCTATCATGCCGCCACTTTTCTGAATTTTGTGACCTGTTTCGGTGCCATCGAAGACAGCCGGGTGTTTTGAGCCCGGAGCCATTGTTATTTTTGCAGAAGGAATTTCACTATGCCAGAAGACGGAATCGGTTTTGAATTCTTCAGAGACGATCAAAATCCCCGCCTGACCATCGTCAACGAGGCGGCGTTGCAGAACGCCAGCAACCAACTGTTCAACGAAATCGCCCATCTGCGGGCATTCGATCACCTTGGGAACGCGGTCGAAGCGGTGCAGAAAGCGGCGCAGCACAAGGCGCGTCAGGACCCGCCGGATTGGGATGACAATGTGCCACCCGACGCAACGGATGGCGGCGACTTCTTCCTGTTGGGATAGGGTGCGGTCAAACCCTGCCAGAGCCCGGCCGAAAACCCGGGCAGCGCGTCGGGTTGGGAGGTGGCGTCAGCTTTCGCTGAGCGCCACTTTCATATCTTTGACCTGATAGATCACCTCGCCATCGGCCTCGACGATACCGTCTGCAACGCCCATGGTCAGGCGGCGGGTCTGGATCGCCTTGGTGAAATCCACCTTGTAGGTCAGCATCTTGCGGTCGGGGCGCACCATGCCGGTCAGCTTGACCTCGCCGACACCCAGCGCATAGCCGCGCCCCAGCCAGCCGCGCCAGCCCAGGTTGAAGCCGGTCAGTTGCCACAGACCGTCCAGACCCAGACAGCCGGGCATGATCGGGTTGCCGGGGAAGTGGCAGTCAAAGAACCACAGATCCGGGGTGATATCGAACTCGGCCCGAATGTGACCCTTGCCATGGGCGCCCCCGTCGGCAGAGACCTCGGTGATCCGGTCCATCATTAGCATCGGCGGCGCCGGCAGCTGCGCATTGCCCGGACCGAACAGCTCTCCCCGGGCGCATTTCAGCAGGTCTTCCTTGTCAAAGCTGCTCGGGTATTGGGCCATCTGCCTGTGTCTCCTGCCTGAGGTCTGTCTAGCATATCTGGCCCCCTCTAGCATCGCCAAAGCCCGTCCCGCAAGGGCGGCAAAGGGACCTGTGGCCGCAGGCCCACAGCCAGATGAGAATGAAATTCATTTGAGTTTTTGGCCTTGGGCGCCTTATATATACCGTCAGCTGCAACGGAACGGGACCGATGACGCCAAATTCTCAGGAAATCGCCACCGATTGGCTGGTCGATGCCGGGCTGCGCCCGACCCGTCAGCGCGTGGCGCTGGCCGAGCTTCTGGTCGGCGACGGGCGCCACCGCCATGTGACCGCCGAAAGCCTGTTCGACGCCGCCCGCAGCAAGGGCGCCGCAGTGTCGCTGGCCACCGTCTACAACACGCTGCGCGCCTTTTGCGATGCCGGTGTGCTGCAGGAGATCACGGTGGATGGCTCGAAAAGCTATTTCGACACCAATACCCATGACCACCCGCATTTCTTCTGGGAGGACGAGGGGCGGTTGTCGGACGCGCCCTCGGATCAGCTGGTGATCCAGCGCCTGCCCGAAGCGCCCGAAGGGGTCGAGATCGCCTCGGTCGATGTGGTGATCCGGCTGCGCCGCAAGGGCTGATCAGCGCGCGACAAACAAATCCGTCAAGACCTGTGCCGCCCGCGCGGTGGTTCTGTCCGCCGGTCCGGTGCCGTGCCGGGCGAGGATCACGGATTCGGCCAGATCCGCCCCGGCGATCGGACGGCTGAGCAGCGGCCTGCCATCATAGCTGGCCGGATGGGCGGGCGCGGCATAGCTGATCCCGACGCCCTCGCCATGGGCGGCGAGGCTGCGCAGCAGTTCCAGCGTGGCGGCGCGATGCGCCACCACCGGCGCCAACCCCCGGCGGCGGAACAGGCCCAGCATGTGCTGGGCCGAAAGACCCTCGTCCGACAGGATCAGCGGATGCGCGGTCAGGGCCTCCAGGTCGGGGTCGGTGCCTTGGGCCAGTGGATGATCGGGCGCCATCACCGCTTGCGGGTGGCTCTGATACAGAGGCTGGCGATCAAACCCGGCATCCAGCCCCAGATCATAGGTCAGCGCCAGGTCGATCTGCCCCTTGAGCAGGGCCGAAATCAGGGCCTCGAACCCGTCGGCGCGGGTGCTGATCGTGACATCCGGCAGCGCCCGGCGCAGCGCATGCAGGGCCGGCGCAAGCAGGAAGGGCGCCAGATCGGTGAAACAGCCCAGATGCAATTGCCGCCGGGCCGGGCGGGGATGGGCCGGATCCTCGATCCGGGCCGCATCCGACAACAGCGCCTCGGCGGCGGTGATGAAACGGCGTCCCGCCGGGGTCACCGCCATCGCCGACCCGCGCCGGCGCATGAAAAGCGGCTGGCTCAGATGGCTCTCGATCTTGGTCAAAGCGGCCGAAAGCGCCGGCTGCGAAACGTTCAGCGCGGCGGCGGCGGCCGACAGGCTGCCATGGCGACCGACGGCACAGACATATTCGTATTGGCGCAGGGTAAGGTATAACATCAGCTTATTTATTAGTTCGAAAGATATGATTTGAACAGAGGCCTGCGGCATGTGCAAATCGGCTCCAGACCCCAGCCCCGGAGACACCGCC